>JBAXSA010000006.1:0-26711 GCA_037130945.1 Pseudomonadota bacterium
GCTGGAGATGCTGGTACAGGAGCAGAAACTCCTTCTCGATACGATATTGAACAACGTCGATTCGTATGTATACATGAAGGATTATGAGCGTCGCTATCTTTATGTAAACGAAAAAACAGCAACTCTTTTTGGTGTGCCGAGAGAATATGTTATCGGCAAATTTGATGCCGATATAATGCCAAAAGAAGACGCAGACCGCTTTGGCATGATGGATCGACAGGTGTTGGATACAGGGAAAAGGGTTTGTGGTGAAGAAATGTTTCTTGATTCAGGCGGTTCTGAGCGGCATTATTGGTCGATAAAAATTCCTCTGGAAAAGGACGGAAAGGTAAGTTCTTTTGTTGGCATTTCTACCGACATTACCGAGATCATCAGACTCAAGGAAAATTTCCAGCTACTGGCCGCCTTGCAAGCAACCGACATCACGGCACGAAAGCAGGCCGAAGCCGAGTTAATTCGCACGAAAGAGGCCGCCGAGGCTGCCAACCAGGCCAAGAGTACTTTTCTCGCCAACATGAGCCATGAAATCCGGACGCCGATGAATGGGATTCTCGGCATGCTCCAGCTTCTGGAACACACCGAACTCACAGCGCGGCAACTGGATTATGCCAGCAAGGCGCAAGCGGCGACGCGGGCTCTGTTGGGGATCATCAACGACATCCTGGATTTTTCCAAGGTGGAAGCCGGCCGCCTGGAACTGGAGAGTGACCGATTCGTCCTGGATGACCTGACACGCGATCTGTCGTTCATTCTCTCGGGAAACCTGAACGACAAGGCGGTCAAGGTGCGCTTTGTGGTGGATCCGGCGATTCCCCCCCTATTGGGAGACGCCTTGCGTCTACGGCAGGTGTTGACCAATCTGACTGGCAATGCCCTGAAGTTCACGGAACAGGGCGAGGTCGTGGTGACCGTGCGGATGGTGAATCGTACGGTCGACAGCCTGGGTCTTGAGCAGACTGTCGAGGTCGAGTTTTCGGTTCGCGACACCGGCATTGGCATCCCGCCAGACAAGCTCGACACTATTTTTGAAGGGTTTAGCCAGGCCGAGGCATCGACCACGCGCCGCTTTGGCGGCACTGGACTGGGGTTGACCATTAGCCAGCGTCTGGTGGCACTCATGGGGGGGCAACTGGCGGTGGAAAGCACCGTCAGCCAGGGCAGCCGCTTTTATTTCACCGTGCGTTTTGCCACGGCCCCAGACGAGGCCACGCAACCGTCCTCCCCCCGGGCGTGTGATTCGCCAGGCGCGGCGTGTCTGGCGGGGCTGCGTCTCCTAGTGGTGGAGGACAACCCAATCAATCAGCAGGTTGCCCAGGAATTATTGATCCGCAGCGGGGCTCAGGTGGCGGTGGCGGGTGACGGCATGGACGGCGTTTGTCAGGCGTTGGCGGCGGATCCGCCCTTTGATGCCATCCTGATGGATTTGCAGATGCCCCACATGGACGGATTTGAGGCCACCCGGCGGCTGCGAGCGGATCCCCGGCTGCCAGTGGTTCCCATCATCGCCATGACCGCCAATGTCTTTACCACGGACAAGGAAGCCTGCCTGGCGGCGGGCATGAACGACCACATCGGCAAGCCCATTGACATGGCGACCCTGGTTGCCACGCTACGACGGCACTGTCCCGTAATCACCGTGCCGGTGCCGCCCATTGTGGGTCGCGAAGGCCCGGCGACCCCCGCCGCAGACGAACTGCCATTCGTTCCCGCCGGGTTTGCACTCGCGGAAGCGCTGGCCCGGCTAGCCGATGACCGGCAGCTGTATGCCAGTCTGGCCCGTGATTTTCGAGCGGATCAGGATGAGGCCATAGAAACCGCACGCCGGCAACTGCGAGCGGGTGATTCTCCCGGTGCCGTGCGGACGTTGCACAGCCTGAAGGGTTTGGCGGCAACCTTCGGAGCCACTCGGCTATCGGCCCTGGCGGCCGAGGCCGAGGCGCGTATGAAATCCGGCGTCACGCCGGATGGTGGCGACGCACTCCTGGACTCCCTGGTAGAACCGATGAACGAAGCCATTGCCGTGCTGACGCGCCTGGCCGACACCTTCGACCCGCCCGTCGCCACCCCAGCGGCCGTGGCCGATCCGGTGCGCGTTGCCGCCCATTTCATGGCGCTAAAACCCCTGCTGGCCGAAGGCAACATGCGCGCCACAGCGGTGTACGACAGCCTAAAGCGTGACTACGGCGACGCTTGGCCCAACGATCTGGTGGCGCTCGACAGGGCGATGAATCGTCTGGAGTTCGCCACGGCACTCGAACAAATTTGCGTTTTACAGAAGGCTCTGCCGCAATGATGCCCAATAATCCGGCCCACCCGCCCAGGCGGCCGCGTCTTTTGGTGGTGGACGACGAGCCCATCAATATCCGGACGCTCTACCAGATCTTTGCGGCCGATCATGAGGTCTTCAGCGCCACCAGCGGCTGGAAGGCGCTAGAACACTGTGGACTCATACCGCCGGATTTAATCCTGCTCGATGTGATGATGCCGGAGATGGACGGTATCGAGGTTTGCCGGCGGGTAAAAACCGACCCGGCGACGGCAAATATCCCCATCCTCTTCGTCACGGCGCAGCATGAACCCGCTGAAGAAACCCGCGCACTCGAAGCGGGCGGCGTGGATTTCATCACCAAGCCGTTCAATGCCGCCGTGATCCGCGCACGGGTGCGAACCCATCTGGCGCTGAGGGCTCAGACCCACCTCTTGCAGCGCGTCACGGCCCAGGTGCCGGGCATGGTCTATCAATTTCTCCTGCGGCCCGACGGCACGAGTGCCTTTCCCTACGCGAGCAATGGCATCCGCGACATTTACCGGGTGGCCCCAGAGGCGGTGAGCGGGGATGCCACGGCTGTATTCACCGTGCTGCATCCGGACGACTACCCCGCCGTTGTGGCGTCTATTCAGGAATCCGCGCGCTCGGGACAGCCCTGGCGGCACCGCTACCGCGTGCGCTTTTCAGACGGTGATATCCGTTGGTTACAGAGCAACGCCATGCCGCGACACGAGCCAGACGGCGGGTGCCTCTGGCATGGGTTCATCACCGATGTCACGGCGGATGTCGCGGTAGAAGAAAAACTGCGCCTCGCGGCGAGCGTTTTTGCCCACTCCCAGGAAGGCATCCTGATCACCGATGCCGGTGGTTTCATTGTCGATGTCAATCCGGGTTTTTCACGCATCACCGGGTATGGACGCGACGAGGTACTCGGCCGCTCGCCGAGGATGCTCGGCTCCGGCCATCAGGACGCGGCCTTCTACGGAAAAATGTGGAAAGCCCTGCATGAAACCGGTGCCTGGCGCGGCGAGATCTGGAACCGTAATAAATCGGGCGAGGTGTACCCTGAGTTGCTGTCGATTTCCGAGGTGAAGGATGGCACCGGCCAGATCAGCCATTACATCGGCACCTTCTCGGACATCACGCATCTGAAGGAGCGCGAGATCCAGCTCGAACGCATTGCCCATTACGATCCCCTCACCAACCTGCCCAACCGGCGGCTGCTCGGTGATCGTCTGCGCCAGGCCCTGGCCCACACCCGGCGAGACGGCAAGATCATGGCGGTCTGCCTGCTCGATCTCGACCATTTCAAGCCGATCAACGATAGCCTGGGCCACGAGGCAGGCGACCGGGTACTTATTGAAATCTCGCGGCGATTAAGTGCCTGCGTCCGTGAACAAGATACCGTGGCACGTCTCGGCGGTGACGAATTCGTTCTGCTGCTGAATCTAGCCTGGGTGGAAGAGTGCGACGCTATCCTGACCCGCATGCTGTGTGCCCTCGAGGTGCCGGTGGACTTGAACGGCTCGTCGGCCTCCCTCTCGGCCAGCATCGGCGTGACCCTGTTCCCCCAGGATGAATCCGATGCCGAGCAACTGCTGAACCACGCCGACCAGGCGATGTATCGCGCCAAACAGGCGGGCCGCAATAGCTACCGGTTGTTCGATGCCGAGCATGATCGCCTGGTGCGCGAACACCGGCGGCTGCTGGAGGATCTGGCGGAAGCCCTGAACCGGGAACAGTTCATCCTGTACTACCAGCCCAAGGTGGAGATGACCACCGGCCAGGTAGTCGGTGCCGAGGCCCTGATCCGCTGGTGCCACCCCGAGCGGGGTCTGCTGTCGCCGGCGGAGTTTCTTTACGCGATGGAAGGCACGGCACTCGAGATCCCGCTCGGTGAATGGGTGTTGAGCCGTGCCATCCAGCAATTGGCCGTCTGGAAGACCCAGGGGCTGCGACTGACCCTCAGTGTCAATCTGGGGGTTCGCCAGTTGCATCAACCCGGCTTAGTCGAGCATCTGGCGGCGATATTGGCGCGTCATCCCGAGGTCTCCGGGCCGGATCTGGCCATCGAGATACTCGAATCCTCCGCCATGGCCCATGACCCTCAGATCACGGCCGCAGTCAATGCCTGCCAGGCGCTCGGTGTGCGTGTCGCGCTGGACGATTTTGGCACTGGCCATTCGTCGCTGGCCAATTTCAGGCGCCAGTCGTTCGATATCCTGAAGATCGACCAGACCCTTGTCCGCGACATGATCGAGGATCCTGAGGACATGGCCATTGTCGAAGGCGTAATCAAGATTGCCGAGGCCTTCGATCGCGAACTGGTCGCGGAAGGCGTGGAGACTGTCGAACAGGGGATCTGGCTGATCCACCTGGGGTGCCGCCTCGCGCAGGGCTATGCCATCGCCCGGCCCATGCCGGCGGACAGTTTGCCTACCTGGATCAAAACCTGGCCGGGGGAACCGAGCTGGCGGCTCATGACCATCATTCCCCTGGAGCGGGAGGACTTGGCGCTAGTCGTGGCCGGCAACAGCCATCGGCAGTGGGTGGATCGGTTAATCACCTATCTGGAAACCGAGCCCGAGCCCGGTGACCTGCCGTGGCCGTTCGACAACACGATGTGCCCATTCGGCCGCTGGCTTCAGGGACAAGAACGCGCACGATATGAGCCCTTGGCCGAGTTTGTTCGTATTGAATCGTTACACAAGCGCTTTCATGCGCTGGCTGATGAAATGATCGGACAACACGCGGTCGATGTGGTTGGTGCCCGCGCGCGCATCGACGATATTCGGGTATTGCGCGATCAAATCGCCGAGGCCATTGTCGGACTCCTGTCGTCAAAATGGGTGGGAAAGTGATGGGATCTATTGCACCACGAGTGGGTAGCGACATTCATGCTTCAAAGCTGGGCGATTGGCAGATGCTCTGGGGTATCATGGCCGTTTCCCTATTGCCATATCCGAGTTTACACCCCCCTGAATCATGCCCCCATGACCGCATCTCCCACCGTTGATCCCAAAAACCGCCGTCTGTTTCACCGTCTTATGAGCTATGTCTGGCCCCATCGCGGTCGGTTCTCCATCGCCATTGCCGGGATGCTGGTGTTCGCCGCCACCGAGCCCGCCTTTGCCGCCATGATGCGACCGCTGCTCGATGGCAGTTTCGTCAAGCGCGATCCGGAACTAATCCGCACCATGCCGTTGATCCTGATCGCCCTGTTTCTGGTCCGAGGGATCTCGGGTTTTATCAATAGCTATTTTCTAAAATGGGTGGGCCGACGGGTGGTCACGGATCTGCGCCAGGAAATGTTTGATCGTCTTTTGCATTTGCCGACACGCTATTTCGACCGCACCACGGCGGGGCAGCTATTGGCCAAGTTCACCTATAACGTCGAAAACGTGGCGCGTGCCTCCACCGATGTGCTGACCGTCGTGGTGCGGGATGGTTTTACGATTGCGGGTTTGTTGGCCTACATGATCTACATCGATGCCGCCCTGGCGGCCATCTTCCTGGTGGTCGGGCCCACCATGGGAACCTTCGTGCGCTACGCCTCACGGCGTTTTCGCAAGATCAGCAAGCGTATTCAGGAGTCGGTCGGTGCCATCAGCCATGTCGCCCAAGAGGCTATCGATGGTCACCGGGTGGTCAAGGCCTATGGTGGCCAGCCTTACGAGGCCGCCCGTTTTCGCGAGGCCAACGAATTGACCAACCGCCTGCAGATGCGCATGGTGGTCACCGAATCCATCAGCGTGCCCCTGGTGCAGCTCATCACCGCGCTTGCCATCTCGCTGATTGTCTACCTGTCGACCCTGGATGCCATGACCAAAGAGATCACCGTCGGCACCTTCATGTCTTTCATCGTGGCGATGGGCATGTTGTTGTCACCCGTCAAGCGCCTAACCTCGATCAATTCGACACTCCAAAAAGGCCTGACCGCCGCCGAAAGCGTCTTTGATTTGATGGATTCCGAGACCGAACGGGATCAGGGTACCCACACCCTGACCCGGGCCCAGGGCCGGGTGGAATTCCGGGGCGTCGGCCATCGCTACTCCAGCAACAAGCGGTGGGTCGTCCAAGAGGTTAGTTTTACGGTGGAACCGGGCCAGACCCTGGCCCTGGTGGGACGTTCCGGCAGTGGCAAAACCACCCTGGTCAGTCTCCTGATGCGATTTTACGACGCCAGCGCCGGACAAATTTTCATCGACGGCGTGGACATTCGATCACTGGCACTGGCGAGTCTGCGTGCCCAGCTCGCGCTGGTCAGCCAGGATGTCGTGTTGTTCAATGACAGCATTGCCCATAACATCACCTATGGCCGTATCGGTGCCACGCCCGAGGAGATTCGCCAGGCGGCCGAGTCAGCCCAGGCTCTGGCGTTTATCGAGGCCCATCCGCAAGGTTTCGAGACCCTCATTGGGGATCGCGGGGTGTTGCTCTCGGGCGGCCAGCGCCAGCGCCTGGCCATCGCCCGGGCCATGCTCAAGGACGCCCCGATCCTGATTCTCGACGAGGCCACTTCTTCCCTCGATAGCCAAGCCGAACGGCATATCCAGGACGCCCTGGAGACACTCATGGCCCACCGCACCACCCTGGTGATTGCCCATCGCCTCTCGACGGTCGAAAAGGCCGACCGGATCCTGGTACTCGACGAGGGGCGCATCATTGAACAGGGTACCCACCAGGCTCTCCTCGCCCAGGAAGGCCTCTATGCGGCTTTATATCGCCTGCAATTTCGGGAAGCCACTCCTGTTTAGTGGAAGCGAGATCCCGATTTAGGCCGACAACACGCCGCGCAATCGCTGCATGGCGCTTTTTTCGATCTGCCGGATGCGTTCCGCTGACACCTGATAACGCTCGGCTAGTTCGTGCAGGGTGGTCTTTTTGTCCGATAGCCAGCGCATCTCCAGGATGGTGCGGCTGCGTTCGTCCAGATTTTCCAGGGCACCCCATAGCCGTTCCCGGTTGTTGCTGGTGGTATCCGCCCGTTCCAGCAGAGCCGAGGGTTCCATGCGCAAATCCTGAAGATAGCTGGAAGGCGCGGGCGGAGCGTCTTCGTCATTGGCATCCCCGCCATCGAAGGCCAGATCCTGATTGGCAAGCCGCGATTCCATCTCCATCACCACCTCGGGTTTGACGCCCAGATCCCGGGCCACGGTCTCGACCTCCTCGCGGGTAAACCAGCCCATCCGCTTCTTGGCACTGCGTAGGTTGAAGAACAACTTGCGCTGGGCCTTGGTGGTGGCCACCTTGACGATGCGCCAATTACGCAGGACGTATTCGTGAATCTCAGCACGAATCCAGTGTACTGCGAAAGACACCAAACGCACCCCCATGCCGGGGTCGAAACGACGCACCGCCTTCATCAAGCCGATGGTTCCCTCCTGAATCAGATCCGGCAACGGCAGGCCATAACCGGCATAGCCTCGAGCAATCCTCACGACAAAGCGCAAGTGGCTGAGAATCAGCTTTTGGGCGGCTTCCAAATCTTGGTGTTCCCGCCAGCGCACGGCCAGCGCCTGCTCCTCTTCCTGCGTGAGCATGGGGAGCTGATAGGCCGATCCCACATAGGCCTCAATGCTGCCAGTGGCAATCGGAGGATGGAGCACAAGCGATTGGGTGGTCATTCCAGAAACTCCTAGTATTTTACTCTGAAATACATCTTACAGGGTGCCTTTGACAAGAACAAGTAGCCATCAGGCACCCTGGCCAGAAAGGATTTTAACATCTATTAGCACTCTAATGTCGAGAGTGCTAAAGCCCTGATACCCCCCTCTATCGACCCAAAACCGGTGAGATGGCCTATACTGAGCCTTGTTTTTATCAAGGTGCGATTCATCATGTCCGGTTCCCTGAGTGTCATTCTCCCGGCCAAAAACGAAGCCGCCAGCATTGTTTCCCTGGTCGAGCGGATTCGCGCCCGCCATCCGGACGCGGAGATTTTGGTGGTCAACGACGGCTCCACCGACGAGACGGCGACATTGGCCGAAGCCGCCGGTGCGCGGGTGTTTTCGCATCCTTATGCCCTGGGCAATGGTGCGGCCATCAAAAGCGGTGCCCGTCGTGCGCAAGGCGAGATTCTGGTGTTCATGGACGCCGATGGCCAACATAATCCCAAAGACATCGAACGGCTGCTCGCCCCGCTGGATCGTGGTTACGACATGGTAGTTGGGGCGCGGATCAAGGGTTGTCAGGTCTCGCGCAGCCGGGCGGTGGCCAATTGCCTCTACAACGCTCTGGCGTCCTGGATGGTCAACCACACCATCAGCGATTTGACCTCGGGGTTTAGGGCGGTGCGGGCGCGCCATTTCCGGCGTTTTTTGTACCTGTTGCCCAACGGTTTTTCCTATCCCACCACCATCACCATGGCCTTTTTCCGGGCGGGTCTGCCGATCGCCTATGTCCCCATCGAGGCCGGCCAGCGGGTGGGTTCGAGCCATATCCGCATGCTCCGGGACGGCACCCGCTTCTTCCTCATCATCATGAAGGTGGGGGCGCTGTTTTCACCCATGCGCCTGTTCTTGCCGGTGAGCGCCACGCTGTTTGCCGTGGGATGCTGGCATTACGCCATCAACTACATCACCCAGGCGCGTTTCACCAACATGAGCGCGTTGCTCTTCATGTCGGCGCTACTCTCTTTTCTGATTGGCCTGGTTTCGGAGCAAATCTCGGCCTTGCACTACAAGGCCTCGGATCAGGAATGATCAGGCACCGCCACCCAAGGCCTTGAGGAGGCGTTTGACCTCGGCAATGCGCTCGGCCGCAGTGGAAAATTCCCCGCTAAACCGCAAGCGGTCGCCGCCTTCCAGTTTGAGGGTCTTGGGGTTTTTTTGCAGCAATCCCACCAGCCTGGCCGGGTTGATCGGGGTGGTGGGATCGAACAGCAGACGGCCGCCCTGGGGGCCCGCCTCGATCTTGCGAATCCCTAGCGGCTGGGCGGCCAGTTTGAGTTCGGTCACCGCGAACAGGTTCTTGGCCGCCTCGGGCAATAGACCAAAGCGGTCAATCATCTCGACTTGCAGATCTTCAAGTCCCTGCGGATCCCTGGCGCTGGCGATGCGTTTATAGAGTACCAGCCGGCCGTGGACGTCTGGCAGGTAATCGGCGGGCAGCAGCGCCGGGATTTGCAGGTCGACCTCGGTGATGGTCGCGGCGGGGGCGTCCAACGCCAGTTGACGGCCTGATTTCAGGGCTTGCACCGTGCGATCAAGCAATTCCATGTACAGCGTAAAACCGATCTCCTGGATCTGGCCGCTCTGCTCTTCTCCCAAGAGTTCTCCAGCACCGCGAATCTCCAGGTCGTGCGTCGCCAGCGTAAATCCCGCCCCCAGGTCTTCCAGGGCGGCGATGGCCTCTAGGCGTTTGGCCGCGTCCGCAGTCAGATTGGCCGTCGGGGGTGCGATGAGGTAGGCGTAGGCCCGGTGATGGGAACGCCCAACCCGGCCCCGCAACTGGTGGAGCTGGGCCAGCCCGAGTTTATCGGCGCGGTGGATGATCATGGTGTTGGCGCTCGGCACGTCAATCCCGCTTTCGATGATTGTCGTGCAGACCAGCAGATTAAAACGCTGGTGATAAAAATCCCGCATGATGCGTTCGAGTTCGCGCTCCCGCATCTGCCCGTGCGCCACCTGGATGCGGGCCTGAGGCACCAGGCGCGCCAGGGTTTCGGCCTGTTGTGCAATGGTCTTGACCTCGTTGTGCAGAAAATACACTTGCCCGCCGCGTTTGAGTTCGCGCTGACAGGCCTCGACGATCAGGGCATCGCTCCAGGGACTCACGAAGGTCTTGATGGGGTGGCGTCCGGCGGGTGGCGTGGCGATGATGGAGAGATCCCGCAACCCCGCCATGGCCATGTTGAGGGTGCGGGGAATCGGCGTGGCGGTCAGGGTGAGCAGATCCACTTCGCTGCGCAGGGCCTTGAGGCGTTCCTTGTGACGCACCCCGAAACGATGTTCCTCGTCAACGATCACGAGACCCAGGTTTTTGAAACGCACATCGGGTTGCAACAGCTTGTGGGTGCCGATCAGGATATCCACACGGCCGTCGGCGAGCCCCGCCAGGATGGCACGCTGTTCCTTGTCGGTGCGAAAGCGCGACAGACCCTCGATGCGGATGGGCCAATCGGCCAGCCGGTCGGCAAAATTCCTAAAATGCTGATCGGCGAGCAGGGTGGTGGGTACCAGCACCGCCACCTGCCGGCCGGCCTGCACGGCGACAAAGGCCGCCCGCATCGCCACCTCGGTCTTGCCAAAGCCCACATCCCCGCACACCACCCGATCCATGGGCTGTGGGGTCTGGAGATCCTGTAACACCGCCGTGATTGCGGCCTGTTGATCCGGGGTTTCCTCGAAGGGGAAGGCAGCGGCAAAGGTGGCATACTCCGGGCCAGGATCGGGAAAGGCATGACCCGCGTGGGCAGCCCGGCGGGCATAGAGATCCAGCAGTTCCACCGCAACATCACGCAGCCGTTCGGTGGCCTTGCGTTTGATCTTGGCCCATTGGTCACCGCCCAGCTTGTGCAGGGGCGCACTGTCTGGTGATACCCCGGTGTAGCGGCTGATCAGATGCAGCGAGGACACCGGGACATAGAGTTTGTCCCCGCCGGCATATTCGAGCGTTAGAAATTCGGTGGCGAGACCCCCGGCCGTCAAGGTCTGAAGCCCCAGATAACGTCCCACGCCATGCTGTTCGTGAACCACCGGCGACCCGGTGGACAATTCCGTGAGGTTGCGGATCACCTGTTCGGTATCCCGCTGCGTGACCTTACGGCGGCGTTCCTGACGAACCCGTTCGCCAAAAAGCTCGGTCTCGGTCAGGATCGTCAGGTGGCCCGCCCCCTCCGAGATCAACAATCCCTGTTCCAGGGGACCGACCGTCAGGGCGAGGCGGGATGGGGATGCCAAAAAACCCGGCCAGCCATCCACCAGAACGGGCCGCAGGCCCAAGCCCTGGAGATTCCCGAGCAGCATCTCCCGGCGTCCCGCGCTTTCCGCCATGAAGAGAAAACGATCCGAACCTTCCTCTTCCCCTCTTCCCTTAACCCCCTCGACAAATTCTTGCAGCGCCGCCCCTGGGTGGGCCGCCCGGGCATCAATGCCCACCGCCGGCAAGCACCGGGCAGGAAAGTTGAGGCATTGGGCAAAACCGCGCCGGCGTTCCTGGATCCCGTCGGACAGATGAACTGATGGCCAGGCCTCAAAACGGGGGTGCACCTCTTCCGGCGTCAGATAAAGGCGTTTGGGCTCGAGGATCGGCCGCTCCGAATCAAACCGGCATAACTCGTAACGCTCCCGAACTGGTGTCAGGAAGGCCTCGATGGCTTCGCCCAGCCCTCCCCACATCATCAGCAGCGAGTGGGCGGGAAGATAATCGAACAGACTTGCAGTGGTTTCAAAGAACAGCGGCAGGTAATACTCGATGCCGGCGGGTGCCAGCCCCGCCGAGACATCTCGATACACCGGACTCTTCTGGGGATCACCAGGGAAGGCGCTCCGAAAACCCTGGCGGAATTGGCCGATGCCAGCTTCATCCAGGGGGAACTCCCGCGCTGGCAAGAGCCGGATACGGCTGACCTTGGCCAGGGAACGCTGGGTCTCCGGATCGAAGCGGCGCAGACTGTCGACCTCATCGTCCAGCAGGTCGATGCGATAGGGGGTGTCTTCCCCAGCCGGAAACAAGTCCAGCAGCGAGCCGCGAACCGCAAACTCGCCATGGGCCAAAACCTGCGACACACCCTGATAACCGGCCTCGGCGAGACGCTGGCGAAATTCGCCCAGCACCAAACGATCCCCCGGTGCCAGGATCAGGGCATGGGCATCCAGATACCGCCGGGGCAGCAACCGCTGGAGCAAGACCGCCGCCGCCACCACCAACACACCCCGGTCAAGGCCTGGCAGCCGGTAGAGGGTGAGCAAGCGGCGCGAGATGGTTTCCGGCAGGGGCGAAAAAACGTCATAGGGCAACGTCTCCCAATCCGGCAGATCCAGCACCGGCGTGGTCTCGTCGAGAAAAAACCGCAATGCCTGGCGCAATTGTTCGGCGGTTCGGGCCTCCGGTGTCACCACGACCACCAAACCGGCATGGCGTCGCACCGCCTGTGAGACCGCCAGGGCCAGGGCCGCGCCTGGGAGTTGCCCCCATTGGTGACGCTCGCCGGGCCGCTGGGGTAGCAGGGGAGTAAAAAAACTGGGATTGAGGGGTGAGTCGTGGGAATCGATCATGGCACCTGTTTGTCATCGCCAAGAAATAGGGCCTTCAAGCCGCGCAAAATACCATATGGGATGGCCTTCTGTGACCCCGTGTGCCCGGCCGCCCCGCCCGTTCGGAATCCCCGTCTTCTGGATAATCAGGGAAAACACCTAGTCGCCCCCTTGCCAACATGGGACAATCCCGAATCGCCCGTCGGCCTTTTACGCCTTTGCTCCGTCACCCTGAATTATCCATGAAGTCCATTGCCCGTTCCCTGCGTCATTTGTTCCTGTTCGTACTTGCCCTGGGGTGGCTGCCTACGGCTCAATCCGCTGTTTCACAAGATTTTGTCGCGACCCCCGAGAGTCTGGCCGAGACTTGGGCGGGAGTTCTGCGTCGCCCTTATGCCCAGCGCCAAAACAGCCCCCTGTGGTTCTCGCAGAACCGTCTCAATGCCAATGGCCAGACCTTGATCGAGGCGCTCCGGCAAGCTGATCGTTGGGGCTTGAATCCCCGGGAGTATCCCACCGAGGCCATTGTCAAACGGTTGCAGTCCAGCGACCCCAAGATGTTGGTCGAAGCGGATCCGTGGCTGTCGGCGGTCTTTTTGACCCTGGCCGATCACCTTCATCGCGGCCGGGTGGATCCGGCCAAGGCCGATCCGGACTGGTTTCTGCCGCGCCCCACTTTCCAACCAGAGCCTTTGCTGTCGGCGATAGCCAGGGGCAAGGGTGTGATGGAACTGCTGGAGAGTGTTCAACCCGTCCACCGTGGCTACCGAAACCTGCTCAAGGGGCTTCACCAATTTCAGGCTCTGGCCGCCCAGGGTGGCTGGAGCGAAATCCCCAAGGGATCCAAACTGATTCCCGCCATGACCGACGAACGGGTGCCCGCCATTCGCGAGCGTTTGAAGATCACTGGGGAAATGGCGGCTACTGAACCGGCCCCTCCCCTGGTGGGCGAAGATCAGCCCGCAGGGGATCCGCTGCTCTACGACGAGGGACTCGCCGAGGCCGTGCGGCGTTTTCAGGGCCGTTATGGCCTGGAAGCGGATGCCATCATTGGGCCTGGTACCCTGGCGGCCTTCAACCGCTCCGCCCGGGAACGGGTGCACCAGATTGCCTTGAACCTGGAACGTTGGCGCTGGCTCCCTCGGAGCCTCGGTGACCGTTATATTTTGGTCAACATGGCGGGCTATGAACTCACCGTGGTGGAACAGGACGAACCTTTGTGGGATATGCGGGTGATCGTTGGTCAGATCTACCGCAAAACCCCGGCCTTCAGTCAGCGGATGACGGAGATTGTGCTAAATCCCTACTGGAATGTCCCGGATCGCATTGCCCATGAAGACTTATTGCCCAAGCTCAGGAAAAAGCCCAATTTTCTCAAGGATCAAGGGATTCAGATCCTTGGCGGTACCAGAAAACACCACGCCAGTGCAGAGGATACGGGTGAAGATCCCGACGCTGAGGAGCCCCGCAGTCCCATTCGCTTGCGCCAAAGCCCGGGCCCCAAAAACGCGCTGGGCCGCATCAAGTTTTTGTTACCCAACCGTTTCGCTATCTATCTCCACGACACCCCCAAGCGCCAACTGTTCAACAAAACGATTCGCACTTTCAGTTCCGGATGCATCCGCCTGGAAAAGCCGATCAAATTGGCCGGCTTTGTGTTGCAAGGGACATCGGGTTGGGACGCCGCCAGGGTTCAGGCGGGCATCGATTCCGGCAAGACCGTCAATATCCGGCTCGCCAAACCCGTACCCGTGTTTATGGTTTATCTGACCACCTGGCTGGATGCCGGAGGCGTCATGCAATTCCGTCCGGATGTTTACCAGCGTGACCAGCGCTTGCGCCAAACCCTCTTCGCCTCGGCACACTAACGGGTAACGGGACATCTTTATTTGCCCATCCGGGTAGATCATGGTGGTTGTTTTTTTAAAATCATGGCATTAGAGTAGGGGTGCCTCAGGGGGCGAGGGTTTACAAAAATCTCGCGATCAGGTAGACCATGGCAACCCTCATGTTTCACAAGTTCGCTCAAACTGCACAGGAGACACCGCTTTGCGAAGTGACGACTTATCACGGTTTCCGTTTGACACCGACGACGAAAGCGCTATCTGTCCAGAGCGTCGGCAACTGCTAGGGTTCGGGTTACTGGCCGCCGCCGGATTTGCCATCGCAGGTGCCAGTCTGGCCTCCGCGCTGAAAACCAAGGGCCACAGCAAGGATCACAAGTCCCACCACGGGTCTCACCCTGCCAAGGCGCATCACGCAGCCCGGAAGGGTTCTGCCACCAGAACCACTGCCTCGCACAAGAAGATTCACCGGGAGAGAACCATCACCCTCTATCACACCGCGACGAGTGAATCCCTGCGAACCGTCTATTGGGCGGACGGCCAATACCTCTCCGCGAGCTTTTCCGAAATCAACCATCTCCTGCGGGATCATCACAATAACTATGCCCACCGGATGGATCCTCGTCTCGTCGATCTGCTCTACATCCTTCAGCACAAGACTGGCCGACGCGAGCCCTTTCATGTGGTGTGTGGTTACCGTTCCCCCAGTACCAATGCCCAGCTCAGAGAGAATCACGCCGGCGTTGGCAAACACAGCATGCACCTGTATGGCAAGGCGGTGGATATCCGCCCGCCAGGCGGTTCCCTGTCCGATTTGAAACGGGCTGCGCTGGCCATGCAAGTCGGCGGAGTGGGCTATTACCCGGGATCCAATTTTTTGCATGTGGATACGGGTGCCATTCGTACCTGGTACGGTTAAGGGTCGCACTGTCCTGTACTGTCTTTTGCGGTCGTTTGTTGTTCAAAACAAAAGGCGGCATCCTCTGGATCAGCAAACGCCTGGCCCGTCACTGGGCCGGGCGTATTCCCTGCTGACTGCAAGTCTTACCTCTTCCCCTATTTTTTCTCCGAATTTCTCCAATTCCCTGAGATCCCCCCGAGATGACCGACACACCGGCCCGCATCATCCAGCAAATTGCTGCGCAACTGGGCGCAACCCCCCGTCAGGTCGAGTCCGCTGTCGGCTTGCTGGATGAAGGTGCCACGGTGCCCTTCATCGCCCGCTATCGCAAGGAGGCTACGGAGGGACTGGATGATACCCAGCTCCGTCTCCTAGAAGAGCGTCTGGGGTATCTCCGGGAACTGGAGGAACGGCGTGCGACCGTGCTGGAAAGTATTGCCGGGCAGGGCAAACTCACCGAAACCCTGCGGAATGATATTACCGCAGCGGACACCAAACAACGGCTGGAAGACCTCTATTTGCCCTTCCGGCCCAAGCGCCGAACCAAGGCGCAAATCGCCCGCGAGGCGGGTCTGGAACCTCTGGCGGAGGCGCTGTTGCAGAATCCCGATCAGGTTCCGGAACAGACGGCCCAGGGGTTTGTCAATCCCGACAAGGGCGTGGCGGAGGGTAAGACAGCTCTGGAAGGGGCACGCCAGATCCTCATGGAACGCTTCGCCGAGAACGCCGCCCTGCTGACGGATCTGCGCGGCGGCTTATGGGATCAGGGACTGCTACAGGCTCGGGTGGTCGAGGAAAAACGCGCCGAAGGGGCCAAGTTCTCCGACTATTTCGAGTTCCGTGAGCGTTTGCGCACCCTGCCCTCTCACCGGATTCTGGCTTTGTTGCGAGGACACCAGGACGGGGTGCTGGCACTGGAACTTCTGCCCGGTGAGAGGGATGACGCCGAGGCGCGTTGCGAAGGGATTGTCATGCACCATGCCGGCATTGAGGTTCGCAGCCGTCCGGCCGATGCCTGGCTGGCAGAAACCGCCCGCTGGGCCTGGAAGGCCAAGATCTTTCCCAAACTCGAACTGGAACTCAGGAATCAGCTGCGGGATCAGGCTGGAGACGAGGCCATCCGGGTCTTCGGTCATAATCTCAAAGACCTGCTGTTGGCCGCGCCGGCGGGACGCTTGCCCATCCTCGGCCTGGATCCCGGCATTCGAACCGGCGTCAAGGTGGCGGCGATTGATGCCACTGGCAAGGTTCTGACCAGCGGCACGATCTACCCTCACGCCCCGCGCCGCGACTGGGACGGCTCCCTGCACACCCTGGCCAAGCTGTGCCGGCAGTTCGAGATCCGTCTGGTGAGCATCGGCAACGGCACCGCATCACGCGAAACCGACCGCCTGGTGAGCGATCTGATCCAGCAACACCCCGACCTCACCCTGCAAAAGATGGTTACCAGCGAGGCCGGTGCGTCGGTGTATTCCGCCTCCGCCCTGGCCTCCCAGGAACTCCCGGAGCTGGATGTCTCGCTCCGGGGCGCGGTCTCGATTGCCCGCCGGGTTCAGGATCCCCTGGCCGAGCTGGTCAAGATCGAGCCCAAATCCATTGGCGTCGGGCAATATCAGCACGATGTCCATCAGGGCCAGCTGTCACGAGCCCTGGATCATGTTGTCGAGGACTGCGTCAATGTCGTGGGGGTCAATCTCAATACCGCCTCACCGGCGTTGCTGGCGCGGGTGTCGGGTCTCAATCGCACCCTGGCCGACCACATCGTCGACTTCAGAAACCAGCATGGCCCCTTCCGCACCCGTAGCGGCCTAAAAGCGGTGCCACGGCTCGGCGAAAAGACCTTTCAGCAGGCTGCGGGATTTTTGCGGATTCCCGATGGGGACGATCCTCTGGATGGCTCCGCCGTTCACCCGGAGGCCTATCCCGTAGTCCGCCGGATGTTGACTCATCTGGGCAAAACCCTCCAGGAGCTGGTAGGCAACCGCCCGCTGTTAAGCCAGCTCAAGCCCCAGGATTTCGCCGACGAGCGCTTCGGCCTGCCAACCGTGAGCGATATCCTGGTGGAACTGGAAAAACCCGGCCGCGATCCGCGTCCGGGGTTTGTCACCGCACGCTTTCAGGAGGGCGTTGAGACCCTGAAGGATCTCAAGATAGGCATGATCCTCGAGGGCAGCGTAACCAATGTCGCAAATTTTGGTGCCTTTGTGGACATCGGTGTGCATCAGGATGGCCTGATCCACATTTCGGCGCTGGCTGACCATTTCGTCAAGGATCCTCGGGAGGTGGTCAAGACCGGGGATATTGTGCGTGTCAAGGTGTTGTCGGTGGATCTCGAGCGCCAGCGCATCGGCCTAACCCTGCGATTATCCGATGAGCCTGAGCCTGGCACTGTCCGGCAACCCGGAGGGGCTGCGGCACGTCCCGCCCGGAAGACCGCTCCCAGCAGCTTTCGCCCGCCCGATCCGCCACCCTTGCGTGGAGGACTCGGCGATGCTTTGGCGGCGGCCCTGAGAAAGGGCAAATAGGCCTGCCTAACCCGGCTTGCCCTTGCGATAGACCTTGCGGCGGAAGAGGTCGGTACGGCGGCTCACCACCCGGTCGACGAACAAGAGTCCATCGAGGTGGTCTACCTCGTGTTGCACCGCCCGGGCCTCATAACCCTGCATCTCAAAACGCAAGGATTGGCCCCAGGGATCCTGGGCGTGTAGCTGGATGCGCTCGGCACGGATGACGTTGCCGGTGTAATCGGGAACCGATAGACAGCCCTCGCGGCCCAGTTCAAACCCCTCCCAATGGGTAATTTCCGGATTGATCAGTACCAAAAAACCATGGTTTGGGGTATTGGGTCGGCTGGAGACATCGACGATCACGAGGCGCTGAAGCCGCCCCACTTGGGGGGCGGCGATACCCACGGCCGCCGGGCCGGCCTGACGAGTTTCCTCGAGATCGGCTATAAAGACCTGCAATTTATCGTCAAAATGCTCTACTGGAAGCGACTCTTGCTGAAGACGCTCGTCCGGCAGGGTGAGAATGTTCAATCGGGCCATGTGGCTAACCGATCAGGGTCTCGATGGGCGAGACATCCACTCGCAAATTGCGCAACCCCAGCCCGTCGATGGCCGCTTGGAGCGTCTCGACAGGGTGTGTCGTCAGGCCCTCGATGTGCAGGATATAGACGGGCTTGCCGGCGCTCCCCGCCACGTCTGAGGTCAATTCCAGGATATTAAAACCTGTGGCGGCCAAGGCCCCCGTGACCTGGGCCACGATGCCCGCACGGTCGGCCCCGAACACCCGCACCTGAACATTGGGTGCCTGATGCTGGTGTAGCCCGCCGGCCACCGGATCCACATGGATATTGAGGTTCATGGACGCCGCAATAGGTGCCAGGGCGGTTTGAAGGGAGCCGGGCGAACCGCCCTGGATCATCAGCATGATGGTAAAACTGCCGCCCAGGCGAATCATGGAGGCCTCGCCCAGATTGTTGCCGGCCTGGTAAAGGGCTGCGGTGACCTCCGCGACGATCCCGGGACGGTCTGTGCCCACCAGTGTCAGCATGTGCCACTGCGCCATGTCTAGTCTCCTCGGGTGTATGAACTGATTAGCGGGTCAGTTTCGCACGCCGTCACTTGACCGGCCAAACGGGAAAGAGGTGTGATGAGCAGGGATAGCATGGGAGGGCGATATGGCGGAGAGGGAGGGATTCGAACCCTCGATACGCTGTTAACGTATACACGAGTTCCAGTCGTGCTCCTTAAACCGCTCGGACACCTCTCCAAAATTTCCTGTCTTGGGGCGAGTTAGAGTAGCCCATAACGCCTGGAACGAGCAAATTTTTGTGCTCTAGCACGTTTTGGCGAGGCCTACCGCGCCTACCCATCGCGCGTCGGGCGATGGCTATAACGGGACAGTGTTGGTCTGAGATGAAAACCTGGCCGCCAGGCGGGCAAAATCCGCAACGCTGAGGCACTCCGGCCGGAGTCCAGGATCGACGTTGGCTTGGCGGATCTGGCCTTCGTCCAGCAGACTGGACAGGGCGTTACGCAAGGTTTTGCGACGCTGTTGAAAGGCTACCGCCACCAATCGTGCAAAGGCTCCCTGATGCTCGGTCGCCACCTGGGGCTTGGGGAGCGGTTGCAGACGAACCAGGGCCGACAGAACTCTGGGAGGTGGTGTGAAGGCCTCGGGGCCGATCATGAACAGCGCCTCCACCTCACACACCGCCTGCACCATCACCGAAAGCCGACCATAATCCTTGATGCCCGGCGGGGCGGCGAGTCGCGCTACAACCTCGCGCTGCAACAAAAAATGCATGTCGAACAGGTGATCCGCTTGCGAGAGCAAATGAAATAGCAAGGGTGTGGAAATGTTGTAGGGCAGGTTGCCCAGCACCCGTAATCGCTCACCCGCTGGTACCAGGGCACGAAAATCGAAGGACAAGGCATCGCCCGAATGAATGCGAAGATCACCGAGCCCCCGGCAGCGATCCGCCAGGGGGGTTAGCAGATCGCGGTCGAGTTCGACAACATCGAGCCGTCCGCTGGCTGTCAGCAGTCCCCGGGTCAGAGCCCCCAGACCTGGGCCAATCTCCACCAGCCATTCGCCTGGCCGCGCAGCAATGGCCTGGAGGATTCTGGCAATCTGGACAGGGTCGTGCAGAAAATGTTGAGCAAAACGTTTGCGAGGATGGTGCATAGCGCAATTATCCCATGTTATCTCACACCGTGCGCGCTACCACCCAGACTGCCACGCATTCGGCACCCGCCTGCCGCAAGCGTTGAGACACCTCCTGGGCGGTCGTGCCGGTGGTCATCACATCATCCACCAGTGCCACATGGGTGAAGGGTAGTGGGGTTATCGTGTCGAAGGCGTGGCGAAGATTGACCAGACGCTCCTGCCGACTCAAGCCCAGTTGGGGTGGGGTATGGCGGATCCGCCGCAGGAGCCGGGGCAACACCGGGATACCGAGTCTGGATCCCACAATTTGGGCGATTTCCAGGGATTGGTTAAAACCTCGTTGCCGTAGCCGTCTCGGATGCATCGGTACCGGCAGAAGCGCCTGGGGACGAGGGACGACGCGAGCCGCACGGCGAGCCAGCAGCGTGGCTAACAGGTAACCATCGTCGAAACGATGGCGAAACTTGAAGCCGGTAACCAGAGGGATCGCAATATCCGCGTACAACAGCGGGGCCAGACAGGTATCAAAAACCGGCGGATCGCCTTGACAGGCACCGCAGTGGGAATCCCGGGTAGCTCTGGATGGTAGGGGTTTACCGCAGCGGGGACAGGGATGCGTGTTCCAGGGCAAGTCCCGGTAACAACCGGGACAAAGCGGCAGAGCCGCCATACCCGGTGCGCCACATAAGCGGCAGCGAGGGGGATAGAGCCAGGAGAGAAAGACGCTCATTGATCGCGCCAAGATCACGATAGTAAAAAACAGCAGTCTAGCAAATCCGCTGTAACGATATTTGACATCCCAAGGATCTAGCGCCAATCATGCCCACCTTTGGTGATTCCGAGGTACTCATGTCTGGTAATCCCCCTCCGTTGCGACACGACTGGCAACGAGTCGAGATCGAAGCGCTTTTTACCCAGCCCTTCAATGATCTGTTGTTCGAGGCCCATGGGCGGCATCGGCTGGCCTTTGACCCCAACCAGTTGCAGGCCAGTACCCTGTTGAGCGTGAAAACCGGAGCTTGCCCGGAGGATTGTGGCTACTGCGCTCAAAGCGCCCGTCACGCCACCGGCCTGCCAACGGAACGGTTGCTGGGATTAGAGGAGGTGGTGGCCGCTGCTCAGGCCGCCCAGGCCCAGGGGGCGACCCGTTTCTGCATGGGGGCGGCGTGGCGCGGCCCCACCGGCAAGAATCTCGACCGGGTGGCGGATATGGTGTCGGCGGTTCACGCCCTGGGACTGGAAACCTGTGTGACCCTCGGGATGCTCGGGGCCGGCCAGGCCGAAAAACTGCGGGCGGCAGGTCTCGACTACTACAATCACAACCTTGACACCTCGCCGGAATATTACGGCACGGTGATCCACAGCCACGGTTTCGACGAACGGCTTGAGACCCTGGCCGAGGTTCGGGCGGCGGGGCTGCGGGTCTGTAGCGGCGGGATTATCGGCATGGGAGAGAGCCGGAGTGATCGTGCCGGGCTGTTGCAGGCTCTCGCCAACCTGCCGCAACACCCGGAATCGGTACCCATCAACCTGCTGGTTCCGATCCCGGGCACCCCCCTGGCCGATACCCCGCCGCTCGATGCCCTGGAACTGGTGCGAACCATTGCCGTGACCCGTTGTCTGATGCCCTGTTCCCATGTGCGGTTGTCCGCCGGACGTACCCGCATGAGCGACGAACTGCAAGCCCTGTGTTTTTTCGCGGGTGCCAACTCGGTGTTTTTAGGGGAGCGTCTGCTGACTGCCGGGAATCCTGAAACCACCCGGGATCTGGCCCTGTTCCAGCGTCTCGGCCTGCGTTTCGAGGCTCCGGCAGTGGCCGTCTGAACCGCCCATGCGTGATCTGGCGGCCTTCCTCGCCGCGCGCCGGGCGCAATCCCTATACCGGAGCTGCCGCCCGGTGGAACGCCTGCAAGGCCCACGGGTACGAATCGCCGACCAGGAACTGCTGGCCTTTGCCAGCAATGACTACTTGGGGCTCGCGGATCATCCTGCGGTGGTCGAGGCCTTTCACCGGGGACTGGATCGTTATGGGGCTGGCAGCGGCTCGGCCCACCTCCTCATCGGCCACAGCCCGGCCCATCAGGCCTTGGAAGAGGCGTTGGCGGATTTTACCGGACGGCCTCGGGCATTGCTGTTTTCCACAGGTTACATGGCCAATCTGGGGGTAATCACGAGCCTGTGCGGACGTGGCGACGAGATCTTTCAGGATCGTCTTAATCATGCCTCCCTGCTGGATGGTACCCGGTTGGCCGGGGCTCGTTTCCGCCGCTATCCGCATGGCGATACCTCATTACTCCAACGCTGGCTGGCAGAACCCGCACGGGGTGAACGGCTGATCGTGAGCGATGGGGTCTTCAGCATGGACGGTGATCTGGCACCCCTACCGGCATTGGCCGCCCTGGCCCGTGAGGCCGGAGCCTGGCTGCTGGTCGACGATGCCCATGGTCTCGGCGTACTGGGAGCCTCCGGGGGCGGCACCCTCGAGCATTTTGGCCTGGACACCCAAGCCGTGCCGATTCTGATGGGCACCCTAGGCAAGGCCTTTGGCACCTTTGGCGCCTTCGTAGCGGGCGAGGATGAGCTGATTAAAACCCTGATGCAGTCGGCGCGAAGCTATCTCTACACCACGGCCCCGCCGCCGGCCTTGGCCGAGGCCACTCGCGCCGCCCTGGCATTGAGCCGGGCCGAGCCCTGGCGGCGGCAGCGCGTGTTGGCCCTGGCGGCCCGTGTGCGCTGCGAGATCACGGCTCTGGGGTTATTGACCCTGATCCCTGGGCCGGAGACAGGCCCTCAACCCCCCATTGTGCCGCTGCTGGTGGGAGGGGCAAATGCCGCCCTGGAGTGGTCACAACGGCTGGAAACCCGGGGTTTTCTGGTGCCCCCAGTGCGCCCGCCAACGGTGCCGGAAGGCCGCTCCCGGCTCCGCATCACCCTCTCCGCCGCCCATGACGACGCGGATATTGATCGCCTGCTGACGGCCCTGGCCGAGGTCGCCTGGGAGATCCAGCGGGGGCCACCGGCGTGAAGGATCTGGTGCTGTTGCACGGCTGGGGCATGAATAATGCCGTGTGGGGCGATTGGCCAGTGCCACTCGCCCAGGCTACGGCTATGACCGTCACGCCGCTGGCATTGCCGGGTCATGGAATGCCTTTTGATCCCGCCCTTGAGGGATTGGAGGCCTGGGCCGGTGATTGCCTGAGCCGCGCCCCGGCCCGGGCCTTCTGGCTGGGATGGTCTCTGGGCGGCCTGGTAGCCCTGGCGGCGGCTTTACGGGCACCGCAGCGTGTTTCCGGCCTGATTCTGATCGGCAGTTCCCCGCGCTTTACCGTCGCTGCGGACTGGCCACACGCCGTAAAGCCAGGTCTGCTTGAGCAGTTCCAGGAGCAGTTGCTGCGGGATCCTGCGGCCACGCTGTTGCGCTTTCTGTCTTTGCAGGTGCTGCATTCCGAAACGGGACGGCGGATTCTCAAGGGATTGCGAGCCACGCTGGCGCGTCAGGCCGCACCGGATCCCCGGGCGCTGACGGCGGGACTGGGGATGCTGGGAGGCGTGGATCTCCGGCAGGATCTGTCGCGGCTGGCTGTGCCCAGTGTCTGGCTGTTGGGCCGGCGGGATGCCCTGGTGCCGATCCGGATGGCGGACGATCTTACCGCCTTCTGTCCCGGCGCGGCTATTCGACGTTTGCCCGAAGCCGCGCACACGCCCTTTCTGTCGCATCCCGAAGAAACCACGGCGGTGGTCGCGGGGTTTTGCCAGAGGGTGAAGGCCTCTGGCGCCGACCGCTAGGGTACCCCAGCCTAAGGCGCTGGCCGCCACTCCCGCGCCAGCCGCTGAGCCTCTGCCAGTTGCGACACCGACATCCTTTGGGCTACGGTGGTACGACGCTGTGCGGATTCTTCATCGCCTTCCACGGCGGCCAGGTTGAACCAGAGGTGCGCCAGCACCCAGTCTTCAGGCACCCCCAGTCCTTGCGAATACAGGTCTCCCAGGCGCTTTTGGGCCTCTAGGTCGCCTCGTTCCGCAGCCGACCGGTACCAACGCACGGCCTCCCGATAGCTGCGGCTGACCCCACGCCCTTCTGCGTACAGGGTGCCCAAGGCAATTTGCGCCGCCGCCTGGCCATGCCCCGCAGCATCCCGATACCAACGCACCGCCTCGGTCAGATCCTGATGACCCAGGATCCCTTTTTCCAGTCCATGCCCGAGCAGCGCCTTGGCATCCAGACTGCCCCCCTCGGCGGCGCGCCGTAACCACTGAAGTGCGGCATTGGCATCCGGCTTCAAACCCAGGCGGCCTTCCGCATAGGCAACGCCCAGGGTGATCTGTGCCTGTGAATCCCCTTGGGTGGCGGCACGATTGATCCAGTCAACCGCTGCGGCGTCGTCCTGAGACACGGCCTGGCCACGGGCAAAATGTCCGCCCAATTCCAGTTGGGCCGCAGCATCGCCGGACTGGGCACGTCCCCAGAGATCCTTTAACGATTCCGGCAGTGAGGCTGACGAAAGCGCTGGCCTTGACTCTACCGCCGGATTTTGATCGGCGGGTGATAAATCACCTTTGGCGGCATAGCCCAATGGAACCAGCCCGCCCCATAGCATCATGGGGATGGCTAAAAGGCCTGTGCATCGCCAGTAAAAAATCGGAATGGGCATAAATTTCATAAATATTGGGCCTTAAAGAAAATGAAAAAGACATCTCCGCAACATCACCCTGTCGCGATTTTGTGTCAACTACCACAATGCAACGGGACAATCCATGACAGAGAATCCAAGACAGCGCAAGCGTTTCCGGGTAGCATCAGACTTTGCAATGCTGGGTGATTGTTGTATTATTGCATTGTTGCATTGCAGCACCACCGTGGTACAATAATTTGCAAGTATGAAGCCGAAGGCTGACGGGGAGTGATCGAGCCTATGATCAAACAACGCACGCTTAAAAACGTGATCCGCGCCACCGGTGTCGGGTTGCATACTGGCGAGAAGGTATATCTCACTCTGCGACCGGCGGCGGTGAATTCGGGTATCGTTTTTCGCCGGGTGGATCTGGCCAAGCCGGTGGAGATTCGCGCCTGCCCCGATAATGTGGGGGACACGAGGCTTTCAACCACCCTGGTACGCGAGGGTGCCAAGATCTCCACGGTCGAGCATTTGCTCTCGGCCTTTGCGGGGTTGGGCATCGATAACGCTTATGTGGATGTCAGCGCCCCCGAGGTGCCGATCATGGACGGCAGTGCCGGACCCTTTGTTTTTTTGATCCAGTCGGCCGGTGTGCAAGAGCAAAATGCTGCCAAGCGATTTATCCGCATCAAGAAACGGGTATCCGTCTCGGACGGTGATAAGTGGGCCCGCTTTGAGCCCTTTGATGGTTTCAAGGTGTCTTTCTCCATCGACTTCGAACATCCCGTCTTTACGGGCCGCAGCCAAATGGCCACGGTGGATTTTTCCTCGACCTCCTTTGTCAAGGAAGTCAGCCGGGCGCGTACTTTTGGTTTCCTGCGCGACATTGAAATGTTGCGCCATAACCGCCTGGCCTTGGGCGGCAGCATGGACAACGCCATCGTCGTCGACGATTACCGCATTCTGAACGAGGAAGGTCTTCGTTATGAGGACGAATTTGTCAAGCACAAGATCCTGGATGCCATTGGAGATCTCTACCTGCTCGGCCATAGCCTGATTGGAGCTTTCTCGGGCCATAAGTCGGGTCACGCGCTGAACAACCGCTTGCTCAAGACCCTGTTGGCCACGCAGGGTGCCTGGGAAGAAATTACCTTCGATGAACCCAGCCGGTTGCCCATTTCCTATATGCAGCCCGTGTCGGTGGTTTGATCTGCGCAGTTTTCTTCGTCAGCACGTCCTGCCCCCCAGTTCAGCCGGGCAATCCTGCCAGGCGGCGGAGAGCTGATCGCAAGCGCGGTTCGGTTTCGCTGTCGGCCAGCCTGGCCAGTGATTGGCTATGTGGCGGTGGTGGGCGGTTGAGGCGTTTTGGCAGTGTCCCGGCCGTAATCGGCGCAGCCGGTGCAATCACTCGTACTCGCCACACCTGTTGGGTTTTTTCGTTGAGTTCCGGCAACCAAAGGCGCAGGCGGCTTGCCCAGACCGAAGCATCCACCAGCAAAGTCCAGCCCCCCTCGCCCGGGGCAACACCGCGAAGAGCCCCCCGCCAGTCAGGTGGCATCAACCTCTCAACCTGTTGCATGAGACGCTTCTGGACGTCGATCTGACCCATCAAGCTTGACAGAACCGGTGTCTCTTTCAGTAGATGATTCAATTTCTGCATGGACACCTGCCAGACCTCCTTTAGCGATTTAGCGATGTTGTCTGGGTTGATTTTAGCCCGGGTTGCCCAGAGAACCAACCGCACCTTGCCATGTCTCCAGAGCCCCGGCAAAGTCCGACAGCTATCCTGCATCGCTGTTGCGACTCGATACTTGAGCCGACATCTCGAACTCCCGTTACGTTTGCTCGGCCTGAGTGGGACAGGATAGCTGTCGGACTTTGCCGGGATCCTGGGGAGTTTTTTGATGAGCCTTGTGTTTTTATTTCCATTGCAATAGGATCATGTGCGAACGCCAAGCGTGTCAAACTAGCATTGTCTAGTTTCCAAAATAATCCATCCGAGGAGTTTTTCTCAATGAGTCCAGTTCGTCCCATCCCCTCCCTGTTGCCTGTCCTTGATCCCCAAGTGACCCCACTTAATGCCATCGCCCTCCCGCCCCATACTGCGTCTGTAGTGGCAGGCACAGGCCATGCCTGTAGGGGGCTACCTATGGGGGGGGGGGCTTACAAGTGTAGGTTTCTTCATCCGTACCCCACAGTAGCAGTCAA
>JBAXSA010000007.1:0-26659 GCA_037130945.1 Pseudomonadota bacterium
CCGACGACCTTGGCGACATCGTCGCAGGCGTCTACGACCTCCTCGATGAGATCGTAGAGCCGCTCCATGTGTTCCGCCAAGGCCGGATCCGCCGGGCGGTTGGCTGGATCAAAAAGGCGATCCAAGCCCTTCAGATAGTGGTTGTCGGCATCCTCTTCGATTTGATGGACGCGCTGACAGAGGAGGTTGATGGGCTGGGCGTGGGTCGAGATGGCCTGGGTCAGGGGCATGATCTCGTGGAGGGTCTTGGCGCACAAGTTGGCACAATGGGCCATGGCGGCCATCTCTTCGGTAAAGATCTCGATGCGATAAACCACGGCGCGCTTGGCCACGTCCTCGGCATAATCGGCGACGCTGTCCAGGGCACTGACCAGGGTGCGAATCTCGCTACGCCGGAAAGGGGTAATAAAAGAACGATTGAGGAGCCGGTAAATCCGTGCGGCACACTGATCCGCCCGTGTTTCGGCGGCCACCAGCGGGGCCAAATCCACCGGCCCGCCCCCGGCGAGCAGGTCATGGAGACACTGGGTCGCCTCCACGACGGCCAGGGAAAAATCCACGAACAAAGGGGTGAATGCCTCTTCGCGGGGCATCAGGAATTGAAAAAGACGGTGCAGCATCGGCCTGCTCTCCTGGGGTGACGGGGCTTGTGGCGCGATTATAAGGCACCCGGCCTGGTTTATCCTGGGTGCGATCCAGGGAGAGACGATTGTCGGCCACGCGGTTTTCGCCTTATAGTGGCCCCTAGGAGCCTGTCGGCTATCCGCCTAAGCTGCGACACTCTTGGCGAGGACGAACGGGTATTTTTATCTGTTGAAAGTTATCGAGAACTCAGTCAGATAGGCTCCTACCCGGCCCTTCAAATTGCGCGGGGATCATGTCCAGCAATCCTGAATTCCTCTATCTCAGCCACAGCCGATTACACCGCAATCGCGCCAATCTGCTTCAGACGCTCCACACGCTAGCCGCGCTGACGGTTCAGGGGATCAAGACGGCCATTTACTTGCCACCCTGGCATTCGGGCACCGAACCCGTCGCACGTCTGGCGGCATTTGGTATTGATGTGCCGCTGGATCTGCGATCCTCCCCCTGGCTGCATCGCCGCTGGCCACCCGATTTTTTTGCGCTTTGGCATCGGCGTCGGCTTTTGAACACCCCGGCGGTCTATGTCCGCGCCCCCCGGATCTCCCTGGCACTGGCCCGTCTGGGCATTGCCCACCACTTGGAGATCCACACGCTCAGAGCCTTGCAGATGTCAGGGCAGTTAGCCCCTCTCATAGCCCATCACCGCGCCGGGCAGATTCGCACATTGCTACCCATCAGCGCCACGGCGGCGCAAGCTCTGATCGCAGCGGGCGCGGTTCCCGAGCGGATCCACGTCAGTCCTTCGGGCGTCGATGTGGCACGCTTTGGCGCGGTGCCTGCCCTGGATCCCGCCCGGCTGGCCCGGCCACGGCTCTTGTATGTCGGCAGTGTCTCGGCGGATCGCGGCCTGCCACTCTTTGCCGCACTGGCTTCGGACGACTCGCTCACCATCACCCTGGTCGGCTCAGCCCCACCCGGCCCGTTGGCAGAGCGTCTTCACTACCGTCCCCCGGTGCCCCACCGGGAGGTTCCGGCCCTTTATCAGGAGGCCGACCTGGTGTTGTTGCCGTATCAACCGGAACTGGAACATGCCGACGCCATCAGCCCCTTAAAGCTATTCGAGGCCATGGCGGCGGGGCGTCCCATCGTCGCCAGCGACATCCCGCCGCTGCGGGAGATCCTGCGTGACCGGGAAAATGCCCTGTTGGTGCCGCCCAGGGATGTGAACGCCTGGCGGATCGCCATCAAGACACTGCGGACTGACCCCGCGCTGGCCATTCGCCTGGCCGAAACCGCCCGCCGTGAGGCCCAAGCCTATGATTGGCGGACGCGAGCCGCCAGGATTGCACGAGCCATTGGGCTACGCTAGCGTTAACCCTAGCTTGTACCCGGACGTTAGCGCCCTTATGTTTGACTTTGATTGACTCCATGACACTGTGAGGCCACTACACTTATGAAACGAATCCTGTTGTTTATAGTCACCAACCTGGCGGTGATGCTGGTGCTGGGCGTTGCTGTGAGAATCCTGGGGGTGGATCGATTCATCACCGCTCATGGTTTGAATTTTGGCTCACTCCTTATTTTCGCGCTCATCTTTGGGATGGGCGGATCGGTGATTTCCTTGTTGATGTCGAAAACCATCGCCAAGTGGTCCACCGGTGCCGAGATCATCACACAACCCCGCAACCAATCCGAGGCCTGGCTGCTCGGCGTCGTCCAGCGCCAGGCCCAGCAAGCCGGCATCGGCATGCCCGACGTGGCCATCTATGACGCCCCCGATCCCAACGCCTTCGCCACGGGGGCCAGCCGCAACCATGCCCTGGTGGCGGTCAGTACCGGCCTGCTCCAGAACATGACCGCCGACGAGGTGGAAGCGGTACTCGGCCATGAGATCAGTCATGTCGCCAATGGGGACATGATCACCATGACCCTGCTGCAAGGTATCTTGAACACCTTCGTGATCGTGATTGCCCGGATCATCGGTTATGCCGTGGATAGCGTCCTGTCGAAAGATGAGGAACGTTCGGGGCCGGGAATGGCTTACATGATCGTGTCCTTCGTGATGGAGATGTTGCTGGGCGTCCTGGCCAGCCTGATTGTGAAGGCCTTCTCCCGCCATCGGGAATTTCATGCCGATCAAGGAGGTGCCCGCCTAACCCATCCCCACAAGATGATTGCCGCCCTGGAAAGGCTGCGGCAATTGTCCGAAGCCCCCACCCTGCCCAATCAACTGGCGGCCTTCGGGATCGCCGGCGGGGGGGGTTGGAGCCGTTGGTTCATGACGCATCCCCCCCTCGAAGAAAGAATCGACGCTCTGCGCCGCTTGGTTTAACCTTCTCCCTGTCCGTACGGAACCCTTCAGCTATGTTCACCCCCCTGCTTCGCCCTTTTCCTGGTCTCCGTCCGGCACCCGGACGCGCCGCCGAGGTGGCGGCCCCCCCCTATGACGTGGTCAGCGAGGCCGAAGCCCGCCAGAAGGTTACCGGGCGGCCCTGGAGTTTTTTGCACATCTCGCGGGCCGAGGTGGATCTGCCGCCAGGTACCGACCCCTACGCCCCCGAGGTTTATGCGAAAGCCCTCGAAAACTGGCGACGGATGCGGGCGGAGGGCGTACTCATTCAGGATCCGGCCCCCCGCTACTATGTCTATCGCCTGACGATGGGGAATCATCACCAGACCGGCCTGGTGGCGGCGGCCTCGGTGGCCGCTTACGACAGTGGCCGGATCAAGCGCCACGAACTCACCCGCCCCGTCAAGGAGGACGACCGGGTTCGCCAGATCGACACCCTCAACGCCCAGACCGGCCCGGTCTTTTTGGTCTATCCGGGCCAGGCGGACATCGACCGGGTGTTGCGGGAAGCCACCCAGGCGGTGCCAAGCATCGACATCACCGCCGAAGGGGGCGTCCGCCACGAACTCTGGGTGGTGGAGGCCGTAGAAACACAGGCGTTTCTGACCGCCGCCTTTGATCGCCTCCCGGCCCTCTATGTGGCCGATGGTCACCATCGTTCGGCGGCGGCCTCGCGTGTGGCTGCGGCTCGCCGTGCCAGCCATCCGGACGAGCAGGTCGCCCACGCCTATTTTTTGGCGGTGGTGTTTCCCCACGACCAGATGAAGATCCTCCCCTACAACCGGGTGGTGCGGGATCTGAATGGCCTGGAGGCCGCCGCTTTCCTAGCCCGTGTGGGTGAAAATTTTGCGCTGACGCCCACGGATCAGCCTGTCGAGCCTGGCCACCCCGGCGAATTCGGCCTGTATCTGGATCACGCCTGGTATCGCTTGTCCCTCGATCCCAGCCGCATACCCCACGACCCCGTGGCGCGTTTGGATGTCAGCCTCCTGGCCGACCAACTCCTCGGCCCGATTCTGGGCATCCGGGATGCCCGCCGCGATGAGCGAATCGATTTTGTGGGAGGCATCCGAGGGTTGGCAGGCCTGGTCGGGCGCGTTGATGGCGGTGACATGCGAGCCGCCTTCTCGCTATTTCCCACCGGCATCGCCGACCTGATGGCGGTTGCCGACCAGGGCGAGATCATGCCGCCCAAGTCCACCTGGTTCGAGCCCAAATTGGCGGACGGTCTGATTTCCCACCTCCTGGATTAACCCCCCTTACATGGTCAGTGTCGCGACCAGTCTGCCGCAGGCCGTTTCCGGCTGGGAGGATCTGGAATCCTGGTTGAGCGGACTGGTGCCCCACTATCCGCCCCAGCACCTTGATCAGATCCGCCGGGCGGCGCTCTCGGTGGCCCAGCAATTGATGGGGCCGGATGCCTCCAAACATCTCCGTACCCAACTGGCCACCGTCGATATCCTGGCGCAGTTGCGGCTCGACGTGCCGACCCTGATTGCCGCGCTCTACTGGAATCTGCCGCCGGGCGTGCAACCCCTCGTACCCCATGAGATAGCCGCAGATTTTCAGGCGCTGCGGACGGATCTCAACCGGATGGCGGCCCTCCCAGCCTATGTACCGCGCCTCGGCGACAAACGCCAGGAACGGGAACAAGCCGAGGCGCACCGGCGCCTGTTGTTGGGGATTCCCCGCGATGTCCGGCCCCTTCTGGTGTGGCTGGCTCGCAGGTTGCAAACCCTGCGGGAAGCCAAGACCCTGCCCCGGGAAGCCCAGAAACCCCTGGCCACCGAGACCCTGGAGATCCTGGCTCCGCTGGCCAACCGGTTGGGTTTATGGCAACTCAAATGGGAACTCGAAGACCTCGGTCTGCGCTACCTGGAACCGGACGAATACAAACGCATTGCCAAGTTCCTCGATGAACGGCGGGAGGATCGCCAGCGCTTCATCCGGGATACCATCCTGCACCTCGAAACCACACTCGCGGCGGCCGGGGTGGCTGCCCAGGTCACCGGACGGCCCAAACACATCTACAGCATCTGGCGCAAAATGCGGCGCAAACAGGTGGATTTTGAGCAGATCTTCGATGTCCGGGCGGTACGGATACTGGTCAACGATGTCGCCGATTGCTATGCGGCGCTGGGCGTGGTTCATGGTCTCTGGCCCCCGATTGCCAAGGAATTCGACGACTACATCGCCCATCCCAAGGCCAATCTCTACCAATCCCTGCATACGGCGGTGATCGACACGGATGACCGCCCGCTAGAGATCCAGATCCGTACCCACGACATGCACCGTCATGCCGAATTAGGGGTCGCTGCCCATTGGGTCTATAAGGAAAATGCCGGACATGACGCCGACTTTGAACGCCGCGTGTCCTGGATGCGGCAGTGGTTCAAGCGGTGCATCGACGGTTTGCCGGAAGAGGTCGCGCCGGTGCCGCCGGCGGATCAAATCTTTGTTTTGACCCCCCAGGGCAAGGTCATCGAACTCCCGCGTGCCGCCACCGCCGTGGACTTTGCCTATGCCATCCATACCGAGGTTGGCCACCGCTGCCGGGGAGCCCGGGCCAACGGCCGCATCATCCCGCTGGATCAATCCCTGGAGAGCGGCCAGACGGTTGAGATTCTCACGGCCAAGCAGCCGGGTCCCAGCCGCGACTGGTTGAGCCCTCACCACGGCTATATCAAGACTGCCCGGGCCCGTACCCGGGTGCGTCACTGGTTCCGTCTGCTGGATTTTGATCTGCATGTCGCACAGGGCCGGGCGGCGTTGGAGCGGGAGTTGGGCCGACTCACCGTGACCGAACGCCCGGAGCTGGGAGAACTGACTCAACGGTTCCGCTTCCAGCGCCACGAAGATTTACTGGCGGCAATCGGTTGTGGCGAACTCTCGGCCATTCAGGTAGCGGGTACGGGAGTCGTCACCCCCTCAGCGCTTTCTCAGACCCCGCCCAAAAAAACCCTGTCGGCCAGGGCGGGACACGGGTCTCTCGTGATTGCCGGAATCGGGGATCTCATGAGCCAGATGGCCGGTTGCTGCAAACCGGTGCCCTACGATGCCATCGACGGCTACCTCACCCGTGGTCGCGGGGTAACAGTGCATCGGGCTGACTGTGCCAACCTCGTGCATCTCCGAGCCTTGGAGATCGAGCGAAGCATCGAGGTGGCCTGGGCCAGCCAACCACCCCAGGCGGTCTATCGGGTGGATCTGGATGTCCGGATCGGGGATCGCAAAGCCCTGCTCCGGGATATTTCCTCGGTTTTTGCCAATGAAGATATCAACGTGGTGGCGGTCAATACCCTCCCAGCCCGCCACAAGGGGTCGGCGATTCTGCGTTTTACCATCGAGATCGGCAATACCGCCCAGTTAGCGCGTACCCGCGCCAAGATTACCCAAATTCCGGATGTCTTTCAGGTGTACCGGCGCGCCTGAACGAAAAGTCCCTTCCACGCCGTTAATGCCCGCCCAGCTTCATCACGAACATGCCGGCTGCCAGCAGGACAAACTGAAACACAAAGTCGATGGGTTTACGCTGTTCGTGCAAACCTGGCACCAGGTCGGCGACTGCGATATAGATAAAGCTGGCAGCGGCCACCGCCAGCACATAGGGCGTGATATCCACCAACCCTTGCAGGGCAAAATACCCAATAATCCCGCCTACCATGGACGCCAGACTCGACAGGACGTTGAGCCACAAGGCCTCGCGGCGGCTATGGCCAGCATCGAGATAGACCATGAAATCACCGATCTCCTGAGGAATCTCGTGCATCACCACGGCGACGGTGGTGGCCATGCCCAAGGCGGTATCCTGCAAAAACGCCGCAGCGATGAGTACGCCATCGACGAAATTGTGCAGACTGTCACCCACCGTGATCATCCAGCCGGTGGGAGCGGGGTGGTCTCCGCAGTGGTGCGGGTGCCCGTGGTCATGGTGCCATAACGCCACCTTCTCCAAGGCGAAAAACCCGAAAAATCCCAACAGCACGGTCACGCCAATGGTTTCCATGCCGAGTTTTGCGGCCGCCTCCGGCAACATGTCGAGCCATGCGACGGAGAGCAGGACACCGACCGAAAAACTGGTCATGCGAGAGGCCAGCGGTCGCAGCACCGTGAGCGACAAACTCGCCGCAGCCAACACGGAGAGAACCCCACCCGCGAAGGTGCCAAGCAGGATATTCAATAGGGTCATCCCCCCCCCCTGAGCATGGGAAAGGCGGGGAGTCCCGCCTTTTTTCCAGCCCTCAATCCCATGTGACAGAGACAGCCTGTGTGGTCATCCCTTTACCCAATCACCAAAATTATCCTTATTTTTTTCTTCACCATCGCCATAACCTGCGTCGTAGGCCTCATTAGCACGCTGTTCTTCGCGCTTCGGCATTTGCATAAAACCATGCTGCCAGCCCTGGACGTACTCATCATCGACACCCAAGGATTCCATTTTTATTACAGCGTCATAGTAAGTCTGATTCATCAAAAACTCCTGAAACCCCCGTCCCTTTAGGGCGGGGACAAACGAACAATAAAATTAGGTGCCGGTCTTCCCGGCTGTCAGCCCTTACGGGCCTAGTGACCTTCCACTCTCCAGGTTTAATCGTGTGTTGTGTGTGTTTGTCTCAATCCTCACCCGGCCAAATAGACTGGGCGCTACGCCGACCACTACACCGCCCGGTAAGGGGCATCAAGAATACTTCGTTTTTCTAATAAACGCCACCCTTGCAAGGTTGACCCGGTTGACCTGGTTGAATCGGTTCAGCCTTCCGTGCCATCGACTGGGCGTCTGCGGTGGGTTCATCAGGTCAACAGCCCGACCACAGCACCGGTCATGACTCCCCACTTAATCTGCGACACCCTGTATAATCAATCAGTTATGCTGTATGTTTAATTCGCCTAGCGACACATGTTTAATGTGGATAGCCCGGTTAAAATCAGATATCCCCTGGAGAAAATTAAAAAGAACTAAAGGATGCTGCATAACAACATGATTATTAGGTCATTTCACCATTCTGACCCGGCCTTTATGGCACAAGCCTTGCGTCTGGCTCGCCGTGGCCTGTTTAGCACCCATCCCAACCCGCGAGTCGGGTGTGTGTTGGTCAAGGCCGGCGAGATTGTCGGCGAAGGCTGGCACCGGCGTACCGGCGAGCCCCATGCCGAGCGTCTGGCCTTGGCCGCTGCGGGCGAACGGGCGCGTGGCGCGACGGCCTATGTCACCCTGGAGCCCTGCTGTCACCAGGGGCATACCCCGCCGTGCAGCGAGGCACTGATCGCGGCGGGGGTGACGGAGGTGGTGGCCGCCATGCAGGATCCCAACCCGTTGGTGGCGGGTCAGGGATTTGCCTATCTGGAAACCGCCGGCATCGCCTGGACATGTGGTCTGCTAGCATCCGAAGCCCGGGCGCTGAATCCCGGCTTTATTTGCCGCATGACCCGGCGCCGGCCTTATGTCCGAGTCAAGCTGGCGATGAGCCTGGATGGCCGTACCGCCATGGCCAATGGCGAGAGCCGCTGGATCACTAGCCCGGACGCCCGGCGGGATGTCCATCGGCTGCGGGCGCAGAGTGCCGCGATTCTCACCAGCATCGGCACGGTTCAGGCTGACGATCCGTCCCTGGATGTGCGGCTCACGCAAGAGGATCTCGGACTCTCCGGGGATTTATCCGTTCCCACGCCGATTCGGGTGGTACTGGATCCGGATCTGATCATTTCCCCTACCGCCCGGTTGTTGGGCTTGCCGGGACAAACCCTGGTCTTTTGCCGCCCTGGCCAGGCACGCCCGCTCACGGGGGCTGCGGTGATCGAAAGTCCCGCCGAGGGGAAGGGGAATCGCCTGGATCTCGGCGCGGTGTTGACCGAACTGGCCGCGCGCGAGATCAACGAGGTGCTGGTGGAGGCTGGCCCAACCCTGGCGGGGACTTTTTTACAGGCCGGTCTGGCTGACGAGCTGGTCATCTATCTGGCCCCGCATCTGATGGGGGATGATGCGCGAGGACTATTGACACTCCCTGGCCTGACCCGGCTGGATCAACGCCTTGAACTCGACATCCTTGACCTCCGGGCGATTGGCCGGGATTGGAGAATCACCGCCCGTCCCTATCTCCCTTTTTCGGATCCATAAGGAACAGCATGTTTACCGGCATTATTCAGGCCATCGGCCAGATTACCCGCCTTGAGCCCCGTGGCGGCGACCTGCGTTTGCATGTCTCCGCCGGTGCTGCCCTGGATCTCAGTCAGACCCGGCCCGGCGACAGCATCGCCGTCAACGGGGTCTGTCTGACCGTCCTCGAACCCGGCTCCCAGGGGGTTTTTGGGGCCGATGTCTCGCGGGAGACCCTGTCCCTCACCTCCCTGGGGCGCCTCGGGGTGGGTGGCCGGGTGCATCTGGAAAAGGCCCTGACGCTTGCCACGCCACTCGGCGGACATCTGGTCAGCGGCCATGTGGACGGTCTGGGCCGCGTGCTGGAACGGCGCGATGACGGGCGCTCGCTGCGTCTGCGCCTGGAAGCCCCCGCCTCCCTGATCCGGTATATTGCTCCCAAGGGTTCAATCGCCGTCGATGGCGTGAGTCTCACTGTTAACCATCTGGAGGGCACCTGCCTTGAACTCAACATTGTCCCTCATACCCGCTTGAATACCCTCATTGATGGCTATCAAACCGGCACCGAGGTCAATCTGGAAGTCGATCTGATTGCCCGCTATCTGGAACGTCTACTAGGGGGTCAGACGGCCGGCACCCAAGGTATCCAGGGTATCACGGCGGATTTTCTCACCCAACATGGCTATGGTTCACCCTCATGAACGAAAACGATCTTATTCCGCTACGCCTCGGAAAGGGCGAAGACCGCCGGTTGCGGGCCGGTCACCTCTGGGTATTCAGCAATGAGGTTGATGTCCGGGCCACCCCGCTCCAGGGTTTTCAGCCAGGCCAGCCCGTGGCCATCGAGACGGCCCATGGCCAGTGGGTTGGCAGTGGCTATGTCAACCCCAACGCCCTTTTGTGTGCCCGCCTGGTCAGCCGGGATCGGGAACACCCGCTGGGGCGTTCGCTCCTGGTGCATCGCTTGCGGATCGCACTGGGGTTAAGGGAACGCCTTTATCCCAATCCCTTCTACCGGCTGGTCTTCGGGGAATCCGACGGCTTGCCGGGATTGGTCGTGGATCGCTATGGTGACGTACTGGCGGTGCAGATCAGCACCGCCGGCATGGAGCGCCTAAAAGATGATATTCTGGCCGCCTTGGAGAAAGTCTTAAAACCCCAGGCAATTGTCTGGCGTAACGACAGCCCCCTGCGAACCCTGGAAGGCCTGCCGTTGTATCGGGAGGTGGCGATGGGCCAGCCACCGGAATGGATCGAATTGCCGGAAGGCGCGGCGCGTTTTCTGGTATCCCCCCTCATGGGTCAAAAAACCGGGTGGTTCTATGATCAAGCCGACAACCGTGCCCGTCTGGCCCGTTATTGCCGGGGCAAACGGGTGCTGGATGTTTTTTGCTACCTGGGAGCCTGGGGTATTCAGGCGGCCTTGGCAGGAGCCTCCGAGGTCTGGTGTCTGGACAGTTCCCCAACCGCCCTGGAACAGGTCACTCGGCACGCTGTGCAAAACGGGGTGGCCGAGCGCCTCAAAACCCTGCCCGGTGACGCCTTCGACAATCTCAAGGCGTTACATTCGGCTCGGGAGCGCTTCGACATCCTGATTCTCGACCCGCCCGCGTTCATCAAACGCCGCAAGGACACCGAGGCAGGATTCGAGGCCTACCGGCGGATCAATCAGCTCGGTCTGCAACTCCTCAACAGTGATGGCCTGCTGGTGACCTCCAGCTGTTCATTTCATCTTGGCCAGACCGATTTTCTCGGATTGATCCAGCAGGCCGCGCGTCATCTTGATCGCAGCTTGCAAAGGCTGGAGGTGGGTCAGCAAGGGCCGGACCACCCTGTCCACCCCGCCATTGCCGAAACCAGTTATCTGAAAACACTTTTTCTCAGAACCCTGTTTTCGTTTTGACGATCCTTCTCGAATAGGATAGGGTTTGCCCATCGAGAAAAAACTTTCGACCCATTTTGCCCTGTTGAATATGCGATTTTACGCTCGTTTCTCCCTGTCTAGTTGGGGTTTATCACGGCTCTCGCGAGTGGGGCTGGCGGCCCTGATGGTGTTGTGCCTGACGGCTTCTGCGGCTTTTGCCGCCTGCAAGACCCCTGAACTCCCGGACTGGTTCAACGCCACAGAACTGGAGTCGCTGCTGGGTGCTGAAGAGGCCTTTGATCCCAAGGATCCCGACCTGCCCTACAGCGAGGGCGAGAAACAGGGAATAGCCTGTACGGTTTTTGGGCTTGCCACCTTCCTGGGAGCATACGCCGTGGGAGCACAGGAATTCATCACAACCGCCGGAGGCGGCACCACGATCACCATGACACCCGGCCCCCTGGCCCTGTCCATCTTCAGCGCCGCCTATGCGTCGGGCTGCGCGGTGGGTGGCTTGCTGGAACCCATCCTGGTTCGCTGGTACGAAGATATCACTTATATATTGCCAGCAGCCCCGGAACCCAGTTGCGAAGAAATCAGGAACCCCGAAAAGGTTTCGGATATTTTGCAAAAGGTCAGCGGCTGGTGGAGCGGAAAGCCTTCCGGCAAACCCACATCTCAGGCGAAACCGAATACACCATGATGTTTTTCAGGATTGCTCCAGTCGTTTGCGCCAGATCTAGCCTATTCACGAGCTGGCCATCCGGTTTTTTTTGTCTGACCTTTTGTCTGACCATTAGCCTGTTGATGTTGTGCCTGGCAGCCTCGCCCGCGCAGGCCGTCTGTAAGAATGCCCCCGACGATCAGGCCGCCAAGGAAGAAGCGTCGGTGTGGATTCGGCATATGAATGAGTTGGACACTTTGCTCGCTGCGGAAGAATCCTTCGATCCCTACGATCCAAGCCTGCCTTACAGCGAAGGCGAAAGGCAGGGCGTGGCCTGTACGGTTGCGGGGATTGCCGGCGTTCTGGGGGCACTCGCTGTAGGAGGTAGCGAGTTTATGATTATCGCCGGAGGAGGCGTTCTGTACGCGCACTCCCCCGGGGTTCTGATAATGGCCCTGTTCAGCAACGCCTATGCGGCGGCTTGTGCGACAGGTGCTCTTCTGGAACCCTATCTCATGCGTGGCTATGAGGACACGACCAATATTCCAACGCCTCCCAAATCTCCCTGTCAGGAACCCTAAGAGATCGCAGATAAGAGTCCGAGCATTTTTAAAAATTCAGCGACTGGTGGAATGCAACCCCCTCCCATGAATTTCCACCTCAGGTAAAATCGGAGACACCATGATTTTCAACAGGATTATTTCCATTGATCGATCCCACTGGGGCAAACTTTGGCGCTTGGGTTTCTTGACCACCGGATTTTTGATCGTCTGCCTGGCAAACCCCGCGTGGGGGGCTCAAAGGCGTATCAATATCGGCAGCATCGCAGCGCTCAGTGTCATCGCGGGGCATCAGGGAGGCGCGGAAGGAACCGATCCCGGACGTGCCTACTCGGAAGGCGAACAGCAAGGTTTCGCCTGCCTGATTGTGGGTGTTTTGGGGACTCTCGGGGCTCTCTATGTCGGTGGTGGCGAATACCTCATGATCGCGGCGGGTGGCACGCTCCAACCCCACAGCACCGGTGTTCTGTACATGTCCCTGTTCAGCACTATTTTTACCGCGGGCTGCGCGGTAGGTGCCCTCAGTGTGCCAACCGCCATGCGTTGGTATAACGACGCGACCTACGCTTCTCCGGATGACGCCCCGGCCGCATCCGATAAGGAGAAGGAAAGTTGGGCCTGGGAGGCCTGGAAGAACTGGCGGCGCGAAAATCCTGACAAGGGCGGTGTGTGGTGGCCTTGGAGCGAGACGGCTGCCCCGGCGGCGACAGCCGAAGCGCCACCCGCCCCGGCCAAGGCCGCTGAACCAGACAAATCCGGGATTCCAGACTCGCCCGCCCTTATTAAACCCCAAGGGGCTGACGAACCTGCCAAACGGGAGCCTTCCGGCCAGGACGGCCAGGACAAAAAACCGGAAAGGGCCGAGCGGGGATCCTATAGAATCATTTCCCTCCCGGATTCAGGTGGCAAACCACCGGAAAAATCGGGTGAGCGCAGGCCTCCTCCCTAGTGAGTTCTCAGGTGTTTTGCCATGATGTCCCTGCCACTGGAGATCTTTAGCACCGCCCAGATCCGCCGGTTTGATCGTCTTGCCATCGAGACCCACGGCATCCCCGGCGAAGTCTTGATGGAACGGGCCGGGCAGGCGGCTTACCGGTTGCTGCGGCAACGCTGGCCGGAGGCCCGGCGGATTCTGGTGGTGTGCGGATCCGGCAATAATGCCGGCGATGGCTATGTGGTAGCCAGACTGGCCCAACAAGAGGGGTTTTTGGCGCAAGTCCTGAGCCTTGGCGATCTCCAGCGCTTGCAAGGGGATGCCCGGCGGATGGCCGACCGCTACCGGGAAACAGGGGGTGACGTCCTGGCCTTTCAGGGCATGCTTCCCGAGGCCAATCTGATCGTCGACGCTGTCTTCGGCATCGGTCTCGAACGCGCCGTGACGGGCCGTTGGGCCGAAGCCTTGCAAGCCATGAATCGCCATCCCGCGCCGGTTTTAGCCATAGACATTCCCTCGGGACTCCATGCGGACAGCGGCGAGATCCTGGGAGAAGCGGTAGAGGCTGCGGCGACACTCAGCTTTATTGGCCTCAAGCCGGGATTGCTGACGGGTCAGGGATTGGACTATTGTGGCGAGGTGTTTTTCGATGATCTCGGGGTACCCGCTGCGGTTTATCAGAACGAAGTACCGCTGGCCCTCCGCCTCGTCTGGGATCACCAGCAGCGGTTATTCGGGTGGCGTCGGCGGAGTGCGCACAAGGGCCACTTTGGCCATGTGTTAGTGGTGGGCGGTGCTCCCGGGTTTGGCGGCGCGGTGCGCCTGACGGCCGAGGCCGCCGTGCGGGTTGGCGCGGGGCTGGTATCCCTGGCGACGCATCCGGATCATGCGTCCCTGCTTTCCCTCGGCTGTCCGGAGTTGATGAGCCATGGTGTGCGGGACGGCGGTGCCCTGACCTCACTCTTGCAACGCGCCACGGTCGTGGCCATTGGCCCCGGGCTGGGGACCGGAGACTGGGCGCGTGAGCTATGGCCGAGGGTTCGAGACAGTGGGCGACCCCTGGTAGTGGATGCCGATGCCCTCAATCTGCTGGCTGAGGGAGAGCGTCAACCTGGCCCTCATGACTGGGTTCTCACGCCTCATCCTGGTGAGGCGGCCCGTTTGTTGGGACAAAAAACCGCAGCGACGGTGCAGGCGGATCGCCTGGCCGCCTTGAGACAGCTACAACAGGACTATGGTGGTGTCATCGTACTCAAGGGCGCGGGGACTCTGGTCTCCCATCATGAACCTCGGCCCATTGGCCTGTTTGCCGGTGGCAATCCAGGCATGGCCAGCGGTGGCATGGGGGATGTGTTGACGGGTCTTATCGCCGGACTCATGGCCCAAGGCTGGAACGTTCGGGAAGCGGCCGAGACTGCGGTATGCCTGCACGGGGAGGCGGCTGATCGGGCCAGCCAGACTGGTGGGGAACGAGGCTTGCTGGCCTCGGATCTTTTTCCGGAATTACGACGGTTGGTGAATCCCCAGTGCCCCCGTTCCTGATTCAATCCTAATCAGGGTCGTTGAACTCACCCAGAAAGCTCCCATTGACCCGATCCCGCAATTCTTTCCCCGGTTTAAAGTGTGGGACATACTTGCCAGTCAGGTCGACCGACTCACCCGTCTTGGGGTTGCGTCCCAGACGCGGGGGTCTGTAGTGCAGGGAAAAGCTGCCAAAGCCCCGAATTTCGATGCGCTCTCCGGAAGCCAAGGCGCTTCCAATCTGATCAAGAATCGCTTTGACCGCAAGCTCAACATCCCGAGCGGGCAGGTGCATCTGACTTTTTGCAATTATTTCAATGAGTTCTGATTTTGTCATCAAAAATCCTCTGGTTGAAACCCCGCCCTTCAGGGCGGCAGTGTTAGTGCCGGCTCTACGAAAAAACGGCGCAGGGTATCCCGCGCCACTGGATTTGGAAAGGCAGAAAATTATTCGTTCTCGCTGTTCATCTGTTCCTTGATGTTGCTCAAGAGATCACCCAGACTGGATCTGCCGCTTTGGGCGTCCCGCGAATAGCCCCGTAATATCGTGGATTCTTCTTCCGCGTCCTTGGCCTTGATGGATAGGCTGATACGCCGCTCTTTACGATCCACACCCATGAACTTGGCTTCTATCGGGTCGCCTGCCTTCAGCAGGGTACGGAGATCCTCGACGCGATCCCGGGACATGTCGGAGGCCCGCAGATAGCCTTCCACGCCTTCGCCCAGGGTCACAAAGGCACCCTTGGCGTCCACTTCGCGGATCTCGCCTGTCACGACGCTGCCCTTTTCATGAGAGGCCACATAGCTGGAGAAGGGATCCTTCTCCAGTTGTTTGAGCCCCAGGGAGATGCGTTCCCGCTCGGGATCCACCGACAACACCACGGCTTCGAGGTCGTCGCCCTTTTTGAATCGGCGCAGCGCCTCTTCCCCTTGCATATCCCAGGAAAGATCGGACAGATGCACCAGCCCGTCGATACCCCCGTCAAGTCCGATAAAGATCCCGAAGTCGGTGATCGACTTGATCTTGCCGCTGACGTGATCGCCCTTGTTGTGGCTCTGGGAGAAATCGTCCCAGGGATTGGACTGACACTGTTTCATGCCGAGCGAAATGCGGCGGCGTTCCTCATCGATGTCGAGTACCATGACCTCGACCTCGTCATCCTGCTGGACGACCTTGCTGGGATGGACATTCTTGTTAGTCCAGTCCATCTCGGACACATGCACCAGGCCTTCCACGCCGTCTTCAATTTCGACAAAACAACCGTAATCGGTAATGTTGGTGATCTTGCCGAATAGGCGCATGTCCTTGGGATAACGGCGGGCCAGATTGCTCCAGGGATCGTCACCCATTTGCTTGAGTCCCAGCGAGACCCGATTGCGGTCGCGGTCGAACTTCAGCACCTTGACGTGAAGCTCATCACCAATCTGCACCACCTCGGAGGGATGACGAACCCGCCGCCACGCCATATCGGTGATATGGAGAAGGCCATCGATACCGCCCAGATCCACGAAGGCACCATAATCGGTGAGGTTCTTGACCGTTCCGCGGATCTCCTGACCTTCCTGGAGATTGCCCAATAGCGCCTCGCGCTCGGCGCTATACTCGGATTCCACTACGGCCCGGCGGGACACCACGACATTGTTGCGGCGGCGATCCAGTTTGATGACCTTGAACTCCAGCTCCTTGCCTTCCAGATAGCTGGTATCGCGAACTGGCCGGACATCCACCAGGGAGCCCGGCAAAAAGGCGCGAATATCGCCCAATTCCACGGTAAAGCCGCCCTTGACCTTGCCATTGATCAGACCGATGACCGTCGAACTCTCGGTATGAGCCTTGTCCAGGCGTTCCCAGGCCTGGTGACGTTTGGCCTTCTCTCGCGACAGGCGGGTCGCGCCGAAGCCGTCCTCGACGGCGTCCAGGGCAACCTCCACCTGATCGCCCACACTGACCTCGAGTTCACCGCGGGTGTTGAGGAATTGGGATCGGGGGATCACCCCCTCGGACTTCAAACCGGCATTGATCACCACGGAGTCCGGGGTGATTTCCACCACGGTGCCGATGATGATGGCACCTGATTTAAGCTGGGTACTGGTAAGACTCGCTTCAAAGAGTTCGGCGAACGATTCGGTCATGGACTAAGGTTCCTGGTGCCGCGTTTTATCCCGTCAGAAAACGGGGGTTGATGTTATGTTTGGCCCGTTGCCGGGCCACCCGGTGAATAATTGGCCGGGTTTGGGAACACTTGCCGTGCCAATTCCCAAACCCGGCCTAAAACCTCGTCAATGCCGAGGTATGTGGACTCCACTTCGAGCGCTGCGGCGGGCGCCACCAGCGGAGCCACCGGACGGTTCCGGTCACGCTCGTCACGCGCCCGGATTTCCGCCGAAAGACTCTCAAGGCTAACATCCATTCCCTTTTCCTTCAACTGCTTATGACGGCGACGGGCGCGTTCCTCGGGGCTGGCGGTAAGAAACAGCTTGAGATCGGCTTGGGGGAACACCACGCTACCCATGTCGCGGCCATCGGCTACCAACCCTGGCGGCTCGGCAAATTGCCGTTGACGATCCATCAAGGCGGTTCGCACCCGGGGATGCGCCGCGATCCTGGAGGCCTGCTCACCGGCGGCCTCACTCCGGATGAGATCGCTGACATTTTCGCCGTTCAGCCAGATCTGCCCGCTCAGAAAATCGACCGGCAATGCCGTTGCCAGTGCTGCTACGCTCTGTTCGTCGTCCAGAGGTACCCGATGGCGTACCGCCCACAGGCCTAGTACGCGATACAGCGCACCGCTATCCAGGTAGTGCCATCCCAATCGCGCTGCCAGCCAGGCCGCCACAGTCCCTTTACCCGAACCACTCGGGCCATCGATGGTAATAATGGAAATACGGGCAAGATCACTCATCTTTAAAATATCTTCAAAGAAAATCGGATCAGCGGGGTGTCAACAGCCGACCGAACGGCGGCATTGGACACCCTATTGCCTAAGCATGGCAATAAAAATATTTAATCTGACAACTATTCAAGAACAGACAGAACAGACATGACTCGGTCTTACCTCCCCCTTGGGTAGGTAGCAGAGAGGGAAGAGGGCGCAGTATCCTTCCACCTTCAGGAGTCTCGAGCCGGTTGAGCGCGTTGCTTGAATCGCTCGGGTTGTTTTCAATTGACAACGGATACCCTTTCCGCACCGGAGGACAGTCCATGACGGAAGTGATTGCAACCAACGAAACCATTCTGGTGGTGGGCGGCGGCATCAGCGGCATGACCGCTGCGCTGGAAGCCGCCGAGACCGGCAAACGGGTAGTGTTGGTGGAGAAACGGCCCTATTTGGGGGGGCGCGTTTCGCAACTGTACAGATATTTTCCCAAATTGTGTTTTCCGACCTGCGGACTAGAGATCAATCAGCGCCGCGCCAAGATGAATCCCAATCTCACCATTTTGACCATGGCCGAGGTCACGGATATCTCGGGTCAGGCGGGCGACTACACCGCGACGGTCAAGCTCGCTCCGCGTTTTGTCAAGGATCACTGCACGGCTTGCGGCGCTTGCGGGGAGGCTGTCACCCAAAAATTCGACAACGAGTTCGATTATGGCCTGTCAAAGCGCAAGGGTGCCTATCTGCCCCACCGGATGGCCCATCCCCAGCGCTATGTCATAGACCCCCGCATTATTGGCACCGAGGAAGGCGAGAAGGCCAAGGCGGCATGCAAATACAATGCCGTGGATCTGGACATGCAGGAAGAATCGATCCAGTTCAAGGCCGGTGCGGTGATTTGGGCGACCGGCTGGCAGCCCTACGACGCCAACAAGATCCAGCCTTACGGGTATGACCGCATTAAAAATGTCATCACCTCAGTGGAATTCGAGCGCCTATGCGATCCCACGGGGCCCACGGGTGGCAAGCTGGTTCGCCCCTCCGATGGTCGCGAGGCCAAGCGGGTGGCCTTCATTCAGTGCGCCGGATCCCGGGATCGGAATCATCTGCTGCACTGCTCGCGCATCTGCTGCATGGCAACCCTCAAACAGACGACCTATGTCACGGAGGCCTGGGGAAACACCGCAGATGTGAGTGTTTACTACATAGATATTCGAGCCATCGACCGCTTCGAGGATTTTTACGCCAAGGTTCAGGCCAATCCGCAGGTAAAATTTATTAAATCCAAAGTGGCCTCCATCGTCGAAGACCGTGGCACAGGCAATCCCGTTCTGCACGGCGTGGATACCGAGGGTTATCGCCGATATGCCGACGCGCATGACCTGGTGGTTCTGGCGGTGGGCATGCAGCCAAGCGTCGATGCTGATCGTTTTCCGGTTCAGATACGCCTGAATTCAGAAGGCTTCATAGAAGCCGCCCCGGAAAACGGCGGCGTTTTCGCAGCGGGTTGTGCTTCAGACGCCCTGGATGTGAACCGGGCGGTGCAACACGCCACGGCGGCGGCATTGCGCGCCATTCAGGTCGTCAACCGGGTTGCTGGAGTGGAGGGTTAATACCGTGTCTGAAAAGAAATTTGCCGGTTATATCTGCACGGGCTGCGGCATCGGTGAGCGGCTCAAAACGGGTCAGTTGGAAAATATTGCCAAGAAAAGCAAGATGGGGGTGGTTAAACAACACCCCATGCTGTGTAGTCAGGAAGGCGTGACGATGATCCACAGCGACATCACCAACGAGAAGGTGACCCACATCATGATCGCCGCCTGCTCGCGGCGAGCCAAGGTTGAGGCCTTCAACTTCCCAGAGGTGGCGATGTCACGAGCCAACCTCCGCGAAGGCGTCATCTGGTCTCGTCCCGATGGCAAGGAACACCAGGAAGGCACCCAGGAGATGGCGGCGGATTATATCCGCATGGCCTGCGCCGAGGTGCGCTCCATGACCCCGCCCCAACCCTCCGGAGAGCAAGTCCTGGTCAAGCGCCTGCTGGTGGTGGGGGGCGGCATCACGGGCATGACCGCAGCCCTGGAATCGGCAGCGGCCGGTTATGCGGTAACGATTGTCGAAAAATCCGGCGCCTTGGGCGGCCATGCCGCCGAGATGAGCCGGCGGGTACCCACCCGGTCACCCTATGCCGAACCGGAAGACACCGGGATTGCCGGCATGATCGTGGCGATCAGCCAGAACAGCCGGATCGAGGTGTTGCTCAACACCACCATCACCCGCACCTCGGGGGCACCAGGCCGGTTTGCCGTGGATCTCTCGAGCGAGTCGGGTTCGACCTGTACCGAAACCTTCGGGGCCATCGTTCAAGCCACGGGTTTTAGGCCTTACGATGCAGCGCAACTGCCCGAACTGGGTTATGGCAAGAGCCCCGACGTGATCACCGGCCTGGAACTCGAACGGCTGGTCAAGGCCACCAACGGGGGCCCGATCAAGCGGCCTTCCGACGGCCGGGTCGTGCAATCGGTGGCGTTCGTCCAGTGCGCCGGTCAGCGCAGCGGCAAACCCGGCCACCTGCCCTATTGCTCGGGGTTCTGTTGCACGGCATCCATCAAACAGGCGCTGTATTTTAAGACCCAGAACCCGGGTTGCGATACGACTGTGCTGTTTTCAGATCTCCGTACCCCCGGGGTTTCGGGCGAGGATTTTTATCGTGCGGGCCAGGAGAAGCAAGTCACCTTCTCCAAGGGCCAGGTGGCCGGGGTGATTCCCGGCCAGACCTTGACGGTCAAGTTCAAGGATCTGATTCTCAACGAAGATACGACGATGGCCTGCGACCTCGTGGTGCTGGCCACGGGCATGGTGCCCAACTCAGGCCCAGACCCCTATGCAGCCGAAGGCTCGGTGAGCGTGCCGGTACCTTCGATCCTCAATCTGGAATACCGCCAGGGCACTGACCTGCCGCACTTAAAATACGGCTTTGTCGATTCCCATTTTATTTGTTTTCCCTATGAGACCCGCCGCACCGGCATCTATGCCGCAGGGCCCGTGCGCCGCCCGATGGACATGAAGCAAGCCCAGGATGACGCCACGGGAGCGGCCCTGAAGGCCATCCAGGCGGCTGAAAATGCCGGCAAGGGGATGGCCGCCCATCCGCGTTCCGGGGATCTTTCCTTCCCGAAATTCCGCAAGGAAGGCTGTACTCAGTGCAAGCGCTGCACCGTGGAATGCCCTTTTGGCGCTATCAACGAGGACGAAAACCGTTACCCCGTATTCAACGAATCCCGCTGCCGGCGCTGCGGCACCTGCATGGGTGCCTGCCCGGTACGGGTGATTTCGTTTGAAAACTACTCCATCGAGACCGTCGGTCAGCAGATCAAAAACATCGAGATGCCCGACGCCGACGAGGAAAAGCCCCGGATTCTGGTGATGGCCTGTGAGAACGACGCCTATCCGGCGCTGGACATGGCGGCCATGAGTGGCATTCACATCAGCCCCTATGCCCGGATAGTGCCGGTGCGCTGTCTAGGCTCGGTTAGCTTGAACTGGATCACCGACTCCCTGAACGCCGGTTTTGATGGCGTGATTCTGATGGGATGCCGCAAGGACGAAGAATACCAGTGTCACTATGTCCGTGGGTCGGCGATAGCGCACGAACGTCTGAGCAAGGTCGGCGATACCCTCCAGGGCATGAGCCTGGAGGTCGAGCGGGTGGCGGTTCACGAGGTGGCGATCACCGACATCGGACGAGCGCCCCGGATCATCAACGAGATGGCTGACCTGATCGGCAAGATCGGACTCAGTCCGTTAAAGTTCTAAGGAGTACTCCATGAGTAATCTCAACACCGCGATGGTCGAAAAATATCGCAACAGCTTTCTCAAGGAAGTCGAAGCCAACGTCGAGGAAGGCGAGTGGGTGAAGATGTGCATGCAGTGTGGTGTGTGCTCCGGCTCCTGTCCCTTGGGCAAGGCCTGGGCCCATCCACCCCAGGAAATCTTCATGATGATCCGGGCCGGACAGCGCGAGGCGGTGCTGTCCTCGGAGTCCATGTGGATGTGTACCTCCTGCTACAACTGCATTGTCCGTTGTCCGCGGGGGCTGCCCATCACCCATATCATGCACGGTCTGGCGCACTACGCCAAACGCCTGGGTCTCGCCCCCAAGAACCAGCCCACAGCCAAGTTTGCCCAGCTATTCTGGAACAATTTGGCTAAAAAAGGCCGGGTCAATGAACTGAAGCTGGGCATCAGCCTTTACTTTATGAACGGAATCGGGCCCGGTATCCGGACGTCCCTCAAGATGCAGGATGTGGGACTCGGTATGCTCAAGACCAAACGCATGAGCCCGCTGGAGATTTTCGGCGGCCATGGGGTGGCGGATGTCTCGGGTTTCCGGAAGATGCTCAAAAAGGCTCAGGAGCTCGAAGACGAGCGTCTCGCCAAGCACGGCAAGAAGTGAGGTAACACCATGTCCCAGCGTCAGTATTCCTACTATCCAGGCTGTTCCTCGCAAAAGGGCGGCTCTTCTTCCAATTACCAGCGCTCCGTGGATACGATGTGCGAGGAGTTGGGCATCACACTCCATGAGATTCCCGACTGGAATTGCTGTAGTGCCTCGATTGGCTATGCCGGGGGTGGCGAGTTGCCGCGCCTGACCCTGTCGGCACGCAATATTGCGCTGTCCGAACAGCACAATGCGGGGCAAGACATTGTTGCCACTTGCGCCGCCTGCTGGCTGGCCACCCGTGAGGCCCAGGAGCGCCTGGCCCACGACCCGGGCCTGCTGGCGGAGGCCAACCAGGCCTTGGCGGAAGCCGGATTAAAGCTCAAGAATGAGACTCCCATCAAACATATGTGCGAGGTGCTGGTGGAGGAGATTGGCTACGAGGAGATTGGCCGCAAGGTCAAGAAACCGCTGGCCGGCCTCAAGATCGCCGGGTATGTGGGGTGCCAAACCAACCGGCCCTTCGGGATCGCCGGTGAATCCTACGAAAATCCCCTGTATCTCGACAAGCTCGTGGAGACACTCGGGGCCGATCCGGTACCCGCCTACGAAAAAAAGGTGCAATGTTGCGGTGGGGCACTCGCCTTCACCGAACCCGAAAAATCTCAGGAGATGATCAAAGGCATCATTGAATCCGCTTACGATCACGGTGCCGAGATGATTGTGACCCCCTGCCCGGTCTGCCAGATGAATGTCGAGGTCTATCAGGGGCACATCAATCAGCGTTACGGCACCCGCTTCAAGATGCCGGTGGTTTACTACAGCACCCTGATGTCAGTGGCCTTTGGCCGTTCGGCGAAAGACGCTGCCCTGAATGGTCATATGATTCCCGCCAAGAAGCTGGAGGATATGGCGGGCCAGTAAGCCGCGCCATGGGATTTCTTGACTCAAAGCCCGCCGAATGGCGGGCTTTTTGTTACCGTCTGTTGGCACCACGCCAGAGGTTCTCATGTCTGTCTCGCCGTTGATTATTTCCGCTGCCCGGCCCGCTGCGCCACCGCCCAAGGGCAACGCCATTCTGGCACTCGGCTTTCGCCCCCTGTTTTTAGCTGCTGGGGTGGCTGGGCTACTGCTGATCCCACTCTGGCTATTGCGCCTTGGAGGCATGACACTAAACGGTGATTTTTCACCATCGGCCTGGCATGCCCACGAGATGCTGTTTGGCTATGCCACTGCGGTGATCAGCGGGTTTTTGTGGACTGCCGTGCGCAACTGGTCGGGTCAGGACACCCCTAGCGGTTTGCCGCTATTGGGACTCACCCTGGTCTGGCTGGCGGGCCGTCTGGTCATGCTTTCGCCGTTGCCGGGAGAATGGATCGCCGGGGTGGATCTGGCCTTTCTGCCCCTGGTGGCTTTGGGGATTGCCGGCCCAATATGGCGGGATCGCAACCGCCTCAATCGCCTGTTTATCCCGCTGTTGTTGGGCATGGCTCTGGCCAACGGCTTGACCCACCTCGAGGCGCTGGGGTGGCCAGTGGTGCCAGGCATAGGCCAACGCCTGATGATGGGGTTGGTGGTGGTGTTGTTGCTGTGGGTTCTGGGCCGGGTGTTGCCCTTTTTCACCGAGCGAGCGATTCCTGGTCTCAAAACCCGGATGCTGGGCGAGATTGAAAAAGCCAGCGTCGTGCTGGCGCTGCTTTTTCTGAGCTTGAATCTCTGGTATCCAACCCCAGCTGCGGGCGTCGCGGCGATCACCCTGGCCATCGTACAGGGGGTGCGGGCATGGGGCTGGTGGGATCGTCGTGTCTTGAACATCCCGATCTTGTGGGTGCTACACCTCGGCTATGGATTTCTCATTCTGGGCATCGCCGGGGTGGGGCTCTCCCATCTCGGCTGGGTACCCGGATCCCTGGCCCTGCACCTCCTGGCGGTCGGCGGTGTTGGCCTGCTGACGCTCGGCATGATGGCGCGGGTGAGTCTCGGACACACTGGCCGGGTACTCACCACGAGCCGTCTTACTGAGTTTGCCTTTGTCCTGATGGCGGGAGCAACACTATTCCGGGTCTTGGGGCCCGGGGTATTTCCCCAGGGGTACTGGCTGTGGCTGACACTCGCCGGGCTGCTGTGGAGCCTCGCGTTCGCGCTGTTTCTGTGGGTCTATGCCCCGATTCTGTGGCAACCGCGGGTTGATGGCCAGCCGGGCTAATCCGGGCGGGTTCGGGTGCCGCTGTTCGCGTCTCAGGCGGGGCGTAAAATACTCATCGGCCAGTTCCGGATCTACGGACTGGCCGTCGACGTCGACGAGAGGCTGTTCGTAATCCTTCCAGCCGCGCAAGCCGGTCTTGAGTGAGACGACGTTCTGATAACCCAACACCTGCAGGACATGAGCGGCCAGGACGCTGCGGTAACCGGAGCGGCATACCACAACGATTTCACACCCCCGTGCGGTGACCAGTTCCGGGAGGGTTTCCTCGTAGTCCCATTCACAGGCAGACTCCAAAATGCCTCGCGGCACATTGAGGGAATCGGCCAGGCGCATGGCGGCAAATTCCAGGGGTTCGCGCACATCCAGCACCAAAAGATCGGGATTGGCGGCCAACCGTTCTTCAAGATCCCAGGGCATGATCTCCTGGACTTCTGTCAGACAGTCCTGGATCAATTCAAGAAAGCGCTGCATGCCGGATTTTCCTAGATTTTCACTAGATCAATAGATTTCCGCATGGGCGGAACGGGCGAAAAGATTTTGCTCGACGGCAATCACTGCGGCCTCGACACGGGAATGCACCCCAAGTTTGCGCAGGATGGCCTTGACGTGGAGCTTGACGGTACCGTCGGAGATGCCCAGATGGCGGGCAATCACCTTGTTGCTCTGGCCCTCCGCCAGGTGACAGAGAATCTCCCGTTCCCGGGGTGTGAGTTCGGACAAAATATTGATGACCGGCGGCAATTCACCGCCAGCGGTCACGGCCCGGGCCAGGGCGCTGGTCAGTTCCTTGGCCACCACCGTGGTGCCCTGAGTGGCCTGACGCAACGCAGCGATGAGTTCGTCGGGTTCCATATCCTTGAGCAGATAACCCTGGGCACCGGCCTGGAGGGCATGGATAAGGTCTTTTTCCTCACGGCTGGTGGTGAGTATCAGAATCGGCATGCGTGCCCCGGCGGCTCGCAAACGGGCAAGTACTTCGAGGCCGTTCATCTCGGGCATGCGCAGATCCAGCAATACCACATCCGGCGATTCCTCAACCGCCAGGCGGATACCCAGGCGGCAATCGCCCATTGCTCCGATGACCTGAATCCCGCGGCGTTCCAGCAATTCCTGAAGACCAAAACGGAACAAGGCGTGATCGTCAATCAATAGCACCCTCATCGTTTACCTCCTTCATGAGTGGGCGGCAAGGGCCGCCCGGGCGAAAAGTTCAATTCCACGCGGGTTCCTTCGCCAAGTTCGCTTTCAATACGAAGTTTTCCCCGCAAACGCCGGGCCCGCTCCCGCATGATAGCAAGTCCAATGTGTTCGCCGGGTTTACCGTTGGGGGCGGCCTCGAAGCCTTTGCCATCATCCTCCACCAACAGCAGATAAACATCCGGCGCACGGCAGCGCAGCAAGACCCTGACAGTGCGAGCTTCGGCATGTTTGCGAATGTTGGTGAGAGCCTCCTGCACGATGCGGAGAATCTGTACCTCTTCCATCGGGGAAAGCTTCACCTGACGGCAATCTTTCTGGAAAAACACCGGGATGCCCCATTCCTCCCGGTAACGCCCGGCGAGGCGTTCCAGCGCCGGAATCAGGCCCTGTTGATGGGCTTCGAGGCGAATGCCGCTCAATAATTCGCGAAGCTCCGCATGGGCTTCTTCGACACCGTGGTGCAGTCGCTGAGCCTCGCGGATAACCGCCTCGGCACAGCCCTCTGTCTCCAGGGTTTCCTCCAGCATTCGAACCTGAAACCGGAGACTGGCCAGGGTTTGGGCCAGGGAGTCGTGGAGTTCGTGGGCTAGGTCATTGCGCTCCTCGTGGATCGACAGCCGCCGGGCCTCCTCGTCGGAGCGGTGTTTGGCCACCGCCATACCCAGGTGATTCCCAATCGTGGTGAGCAGTTGGCGGATGTCCTCGCGCTCGGCAATCCCTGGCTGTGGGAGAAAGATCTCGTAATAGCCCAGGTTTTCGGCCTGGTGTTCCAGAGGCACCTCGATCCGCTCTATCTCGGCGGCCCCAAACATAGTCCGGTGGTTGCGCCGGCTACAGAGAACCGGATCGCGATCACACAGGATGTCTGCCGGATTCAGGGTACGGCCACAGTGGCACAAGAGCAGCGGCAGGAGTTCATGGTTGCGTCGCAACCCCCCATCCGGGGCGATGCAGGCGGTCAGCACCAGGGTGCCCTCGGGGTTTCTGATACGCGCTGCGGCGCTGGTGCCATTGACCATCTCCCGCAAGATATGCAGGTAGCGGGTCAGCAATTCACCCAGATCTTCGGCGCGATTGATACTGGCCGCCACGTCATAGAGAATCTTCAGGGAGGCATTTTTTTGGGCTAGACGACGGGTTTGACGGGCCACCCGATTGTCCATGTCCTCGTAGAGTTCCGACAATTCGGCGTTGAGGCTGTCGATATCCCGCACGATCTCTTCGAGTACGCCGCTTTTTCTGGCCGCGAGCCGGCTCGCCGAATCCGGGGTGCCCTGGCAGATCGAAGCCACCGCCTCTTCCAGGATCACCAGCGGTTGCAGCACTCGGCGGTATAACCGGTAACCCGCCGTCATGAACGCCCC
>JBAXSA010000008.1:0-22591 GCA_037130945.1 Pseudomonadota bacterium
CCAACAGTCTGAAAGGCGTATCGAGTAGATTATTGAAGCAGGCCTATCCTGAGCTGGAGAAGTTTTTGTCGATCAAGAAGTCCAAGAACGTCCTGTGGAGTCCCCGTTACTTTGCCAGTAGCGTCGGCGGCGCTCCTCTTGAAGTCCTAAAGCAATACATCAGAGACCAAGAATCCCCGCCCTGAAGGGCGGGGATTAGAATCTTCGGTTATAGACGGATTCTGTTGCTGTATCGAGACCTTTTATGGAAAATAAGGCCATCGTTGCCGAGGGCCGCCCAAGTGATCGACCCGGAAGGGTACCGTCCGAATGTTGGTATTATCCTGTGTGACCATCAGCGCCGTCTGTTTTGGGGTCGTCGGGTGGGACAGGATGCGTGGCAGTTCCCGCAAGGGGGTATACAGTCTTTGGAAAGTCCGGAACAGGCCATGTACCGGGAGCTGGAAGAGGAAATCGGCCTCCAAAATCATCAAGTGGAGTTGCTGGGTGCCACGCGGAATTGGTTGCGGTATCGGCTGCCGCAGCGTTTTATTCGCCGGCATTGCAATCCCGTCTGTATTGGCCAGAAGCAAATCTGGTTTCTTCTGAGGGTGCGTTGTGAAGAAACCGATTTCTGTCTGGATCATACCTCCCGGCCGGAGTTCGAGGACTGGCGTTGGGTTTCCTACTGGCAACCGGTGCGAGAAGTCGTTTTCTTCAAGCGCGAGGTTTATCGGCGAGCCCTCGAGGAATTGGCACCGCTGCTGTATCCCGAAGGCCCCCCGGATCGGCTAGGCTGGCGATCCAGATTCCAGTGCTGGCGTTACCGCTAGGCGGTTGCCGCAGGTTATCGGTTGAAGCAACCACGGGATTTTGAATCCGAAGGGCGCGTTCTCATGCTGGATATCCTCCATCGCATCGTGTCGGAGGTCAATTCCGCTCCCGATCTGGGTGGTGCCTTGGCGGTCATCGTCCGCCAAGTCAAACAGGCCATCGGAGCGGATGTCTGTTCGGTCTATCTGACCGATTTCAACAAGCGCGAACATGTGCTCCAGGCCACCGACGGGCTGAATCCCGAGGCGGTCGGCAAGGTTCGGCTACCCTACCACCGTGGCCTCATTGGTCTGGTCTGCGAACGCGCCGAGTCCGTCAATCTGGCCAATGCCCAGGAACACGCCTGCTACCTGCGAGTTGTCGAGACCGGCGAGGAGCGGTTTCTCGGTTTTCTGGGGGTGCCGATCATTCAAAATCGCAAGACCCTCGGGGTGTTGGTCGTGCGTGAAAAAGAAGCGCGGGTCTTCGACGATAACGAAGTGGCCTTTCTCTTCACGCTGGCCGCGCAACTGGCGGGTGCCATCGTTCATGCCCAGGCGAGCGGCGAATTGGCCACCCTCTTCGACAAGGGCATGCGACCCACCCGTTTTTTTCAGGGCCGTCCCAGCGCCAGCGGGGTGGCCCTGGGGGTGGGTATCGTGGTGTATCCGCCTGCCGATCTCAATGCGGTGCCGGATCGTGCGGTGACCGATGTCGCAGCCGAGGAAGGGGCCTTCCGCCGGGCGGTGGCTGCGGTGCTGGAGGAGCTGGAGCGTTTGCGGGTGCGGGTGGCATTGAACTTGAGCGAAGAGGATCGGGCTCTGTTTGACGCCTGGCGTCTCATGCTGTCCGGCGACTCCCTGGTCAACAGTACCATCCGCCGAATTCATGAGGGCAACTGGGCCCCTGGGGCGTTGCGAGAGACCATCCGCGAACACACCCGGATTTTCGAGGCCATGGAAGATCCCTATTTCAGGGAGCGGGTGACCGATATTCGCGACCTGGGGCTGCGGATTTTGCGCCATCTCCAGCACGGCCAAAAGGCCAAACCTCCGGAGTATCCGTCACGAGCGATCCTGGTGGGAGAGGAAATCTCTGCGGTTCAGCTCGCCGAGGTGCCCCGAGAACGGCTGGCCGGCGTGGTCTCGGTGAGTGGTTCGAGTTCCTCGCACATCGCCATCCTGGCGCGTGCCCTGGGGGTTCCGGCGGTGATGGGGGTGACCGATTTGCCCGTCAACCGGATGAATGGGCGGGATCTGATTGTCGATGGCTACCGTGGCCGGCTTCATGTCTCGCCAACCCCAGCGGTTCGGGCCGAATACCGCCGCATGGAGCATCACGAGCAGGTGCTTAGCCGGGAGCTGGAGGCCTTAAAAGGTCTGCCCAGCGAGACCCCCGATGGTTTTGCCCTGCCATTGTTCGTCAATACGGGGCTGTTGAGTGAACTGGATCTGCCGCTCAACCGGGAGGCCGCCGGGATTGGCCTCTACCGTACCGAGATTCCCTTCATGGTGCGCAATCGTTTCCCCAGCGAAACTGAACAGATGGCGAACTATCGCCAGGTTCTCGATACCTTCGCCCCGCGGCCCGTCACCATCAGAACCCTGGATGTGGGCGGCGACAAACCCCTACCCTATTTCCCGGTGGAAGAAATCAACGCCTTCCTGGGCTGGCGCGGAATCCGCCTGACCCTCGATCACCCCGAGATTTTTCTGACACAAATCCGCGCCCTGCTGAGGGCGGCGATTGGATTCAATAACTTGCGGATTCTCTTGCCCATGATCAGCCAGGTCTCCGAGGTGGATGATACCCAACTCCTGATCCAGCGTGCCCATGACGAACTGCGGGAGGAGGGACATGCCGTGCAGATGCCGCCCGTCGGCGTGATGATCGAGGTTCCCGCTGCGGTCTATCAAATTGACGCCCTGGCCCGGCGGGTTGCGTTCCTGTCGATCGGCACCAATGACCTGACTCAATATTTGCTAGCGGTGGATCGCAATAATGCCCACGTCGCGGGGCTTTTCGACGACCTCCATCCGGCCGTGCTGCGGGCCATTATGCAGGTGGTTCAGGGTGCCAAATCCCTGAATCGCGAGGTGGGCATTTGCGGCGAATTGGCCGGTAGTCCGTTGGGAGCCTTGGTATTATTGGGAATGGGTGTGGACAGCCTGAGCATGAGCGCGGGTAGTCTGCTCAAGATCAAGCGCGTGATCCGGTCGTTTAATCGTTCCCGGGCCCGTGACCTATTACAAGCCTCCCTGCGTTGTGAAACCGCCGAGGCGGTGCGCCGGTTGCTCGGCGGTGCCATGGAAGACATGGGTCTCGGTAACCTGGTGGGTTATACCCAATAGCTACACCTGCGGGCCGGTTCCGGCGTAGAATGGGCTCACTGAAATTCTATAAATGCTATGGCTGGCATGTGACCAATAGGCTGTGAATAATCGTTTGATAGATACACTAGGTGCTTTGCCGGGCAAGGTCTGGCGGGGTTCTTCCGGGCGAAAGTGGCTCAAGGCGGTGTTATCCCTGTCGGGGATACTCGCGGCTTGCCACTCTGGCCCTCCCCCAGGCCAGGCACCTCAGGCCAGTCCTCCCACGGTGGGCATCCAGACGGTGCAGCCGAAACCTGTCGTTCTGACCACGGAATTGACGGGGCGCACACGTCCCTACCTGATGGCCGAGATCCGACCCCAGGTCGGTGGTATCGTCCGCTCGCGGCTTTTTACCGAAGGTGCCAGCGTCCAGGCGGGGCAGGTGCTTTATGAAATCGACCCGGTGTTTTTCCGGGCGAGTATGGACAGCGCACAGGCCAGTCTAGCCCGTTCTCAGGCCAATCTGACCGCCGCCCGGCTGAAGGCCGAACGCAGCGCCACGCTGATCAAAACCAGGGTCATCAGCCAGCAGGACAACGACGATGCCCAGGCCGCCCTTCAGCAGGCCAGCGCGGCGGTTGCCGTGGATCGTGCCGCCCTCGCCCAGGCCCAGATCAACCTCGACTATACCCGGGTCGTGGCACCGATTGCGGGTCAGATTGGCCGTTCCTCGGTGACTCCGGGGGCGCTCGTGACCGCCAGCCAGACCCAAGCTCTGGCCGTGATTCAGCAACTCGACCCGATCTATGTGGATCTGATCGAACCCGGCACGGAATGGCTGAACCTGCGGATGGCGGCCGGCCTGGGTGTCCCAACCTATGGTTCAGCGGTGCGGCTGATTCTGGAAAACGGTCAGGACTACCCGATGGAAGGGCGTCTGGAATTTGTTGAAGTCACCGAGGAACCCGGAACCGGTTCTATCGTGTTGCGAACCCGTTTTCCCAATCCCCATCAAATATTATTGCCCGGCATGTTCGTGCGGGCGGTGATCGAAACCGGTACCCTTGAACAGGCGGTCAGGGTGCCCTCCCAGGCCGTCACCCTCGACGCCAAGGGTGCCCCTTGGGTGATGCTGCTAGGACGAGATGATCAGGTCGAGCGGCGCGCCTTGTCCGGTGCGACCTGGGTGAACGGTGCCTGGCTGGTGCAGAAAGCCCTGGCGGGTGGCGACCGCCTGATCATCGAGGGACTCCAGGCCGTCAAACCCGGGATGAAAGGGGTTTTGGCAGGAGATCCGGCTTCCAAAAAAAATAATCTGCCGGCACCCACCAGCGATCGTTCGAACCACTGAGCGGAGAATCGGGATGGCGCGTTTTTTTATCGACCGCCCGATCCTGGCCTGGGTCATTGCACTACTGACCCTGCTGGCGGGGGGGCTCTCCATCTTAAAACTGCCCATCGCGCAATACCCAAGAATCGCCCCGCCCGCCATCTCGATCATCGCCACCTATCCCGGCGCGTCGGCCAAGATTATCGAGGATTCGGTGATTCAGGTCATCGAGCAAAAGATGCAGGGCCTGGATAACTAGCTGTATCTATCTTCCAGCAGCGAATCGACCGGCCAGGGCACCGTGACGCTGACCTTTACCGCCGGAACCGACCCCAATGTCGCCCAGATGCAGGTTCAAAACAAACTGCAACTGGCCACCCCCCTGCTGCCCCTGGATGTGCAGCGCCAAGGGCTGCAAGTCAACAAGTCGGGGCGGAATTTCCTGATGGTGGTGGTCTTCGTCTCCCAGGATGGCAGCCAGGATGCCATCGATCTGGGAGATTACGTCGCCACCCAGGTTCAGGATGTCATCAACCGGCTCGATGGCGTCGGCGAGACCCTCCTGTTTGGCTCCCAGTATGCCTTGCGAATCTGGATGGATCCTTACAAGCTGCAACAATACAGCCTGAACCCGTCCGATGTCCGAAGTGCCGTCCAGGCTGAAAATGCCCAGGTCACCGCCGGCCAACTCGGGGCCGTGCCCGCCGTCAAGGGCCAACCCTTCAACATGACGCTGATTGTGCAGGATCGGATCCAGGCGCTCGACCGGTTTGGCGAGATCCTGCTCAAAACCTTGGAAAACGGGGCGACGGTTCGTCTGCGGGATGTCGCCCGCATCGAGATCGGTGCTGACAATACCACCCGGATTGCCCGTTACAAGGGACAGCCCGCCGCCGGCATGGCCGTGCGTCTGTCCGCCAATGCCAATGCCCTGGACACCGCCGTGGCGGTCGAGGCCAGGCTCCAGGCCTTGTCCGCCTTCTATCCGCCCGGCATGGCCCATTATGTGGCCTACGATTCGACGCCTTATGTGCGCATCTCCATCCACGAGGTGGTCAAGACCTTGCTGGAGGCGGTGGTTCTGGTGATCCTCGTGATGTACCTCTTCCTGCAAAACATCCGGGCGACACTGATTCCCACCATTGCCGTGCCGATTGTGCTGTTCGGTACCTTTGGTGTTCTGGCTGCCTTCGGTTATTCCATTAACACGCTGACCCTGTTTGCAATCGTGCTGGCAATTGGGTTGTTGGTCGATGACGCCATCGTGGTGGTTGAAAACGTCGAACGGGTGATGCACGAGGAAGGCTTGGCACCCCGCGAGGCGACCCATCGCTCGATGGAGCAAATCACCGGCGCACTCGTGGGGATCGCCCTGGTGTTGTCCGCCGTATTCCTGCCCATGGCCTTTTTTCCGGGATCGGCGGGGGTGATCTATCGGCAATTCTCGGTCACCATCGTCTCGGCCATGATCCTGTCGGTGGGGGTGGCCCTGATTCTGACACCGGCCCTGTGCGCGACCCTGTTAAAACCCATCTCTCCCAGCGACAAGCCTCACCGGGGATTTTTTGGCTGGTTTAACCGGCAGTTTGACCGCAGCCGCAATGGGTATGCCCGCGGGGTGCGTGGCATCCTGGAACGCGCAACGCGATTCCTGCTGGTTTACGCGATGCTCTTCGTCGCTGCCAGCGTGCTGTATCAAACCACGCCCACGGGTTTTTTGCCCGATGAGGATCAGGGGCTATTTCTGACCCAAATCCTGTTGCCCTCCGGGGCGACCCGGGAGCAGACCCTGACGGTGATTCAAAAAGTCGAAAAGCACTTTTTGGAACAGGAATCAGAAACCGTCCAGGCCATCGTGACCGTTGCCGGATTTAACTTCGCGGGCACCGGCCAGAATACCGGTCTGGCCTTTATTCGTCTCAAGGACTGGAGCCTCCGCGAGCGCCCCGAACTACGCGCCGACGCCATCATCGGCCGGGCCCGGCAAGCCTTTGCGGGGATCCGCAACGCGACCGTGGTGGTGTTTGCCCTGCCGGCGGTGGTGGAACTCGGCAACGCCCGAGGCTTTGATGGTTACCTGGAAGATAACGGCGGGTTGGGCCGCGAAAAACTTCTAGCGGCCCGCAACCAATTGCTCGGCATGGCGGCCAAACATCCCGATCTGTTCGCCGTCCGGCCCAATGGTCTGGAAGACGCCCCGGCGCTCTATCTGGACATTGACCGGCAAAAGGCCCGCGCCCTCGGACTGTCCCTGGCCCAGGTCAACGACACCCTGTCCGCCGCCTGGGGGAGCGCCTACGTCGACGATTTTCTGCTGAACGGCCGGGTCAAGAAGATCTATCTCCAGGGTGGCGAAGAACACCGTATGGTGCCGGAGGACTTGCGAAAATGGAGTGTGCGGAATGGCGCGGGTGCCATGGTGCCCTTCGAGGCCTTTGCCTCGACCCGATGGGGTCAGACCTCGCCCAAACTGGTTCGCTACAATGGCCTGCCGGCCGAGGAGATTCTCGGTATGCCAACCCCAGGGCGCACCAGCGGCCAGGCGTTGTTGGCGATGGAAGAACTGGCGGCGCAGTTGCCGCCGGGTATCAGCCTTGACTGGACTGGGATTTCCTACGAGGAAAAGAGTTCGGGACGGCAGGTCATGGCGCTCTACGGCTTGTCGCTGTTCGTCGTGTTTCTGTGTCTTGCAGCGCTTTATGAGAGCTGGAGCATTCCGCTCTCGGTGATGCTGGTGGTGCCACTGGGGATCCTGGGCACGTTGGTAGCCGCGAACCTGCGCGGCATGCCCAGCGACATCTATTTTCAGGTAGCGCTTTTGACGATTGTCGGACTGTCCGCCAAGAACGCCATTCTGATCGTCGAGTTTGCCAAGTCTCTGGTAGCACAGGGCAAGCCCGTTCGTGAAGCCACCATCGAGGCCGCCCGTATGAGGCTGCGGCCGATTCTCATGACCTCACTGGCCTTCGGTTTCGGGGTCTTGCCGCTGGCACTCAGCTCGGGTGCTGGATCTGGCAGCCAGAATGCCATCGGTACGGGGGTGTTGGGGGGGATGCTGACCGCCACCTTGCTCGGCATTTTTTTTGTACCGCTGTTTTTTGTGATGATTCAAAAGCGCCGTCCTGGATCTGGGGGAGTTTCAGGTGGCACCGCGTAAAATCTCGACCGGCTGTACCCGGCCGGCCTTGCGAGCCGGCAAATAGGCCGCACCCGCTGCGGACATCAGGGCAAAGGCCGTTGCCAGCAGGTATTGCTCAAACCCCCAGTACAGTGGCAAGTGTACGATTTCGCTGCTGCCTGGCGGTTTGAGGGTGACCTGCATCAGCAGCCACATCAGTCCCGATCCCAACAACATGCCGAGTGCGCTACCGAGGATGCCAACCAAGATACCCTCGATGAGAAAAATGTCACGGACATCCCGGGCATGAAAACCCATGGATTTAAGAATGGCAATGTCCCGGGTCTTTTCCATGACGATGGTGGAAATGGTGTTGTAGATGCCAAACGAAGCAACCACCAGAATCGCCGAAACTACGCTGTACATGATGACATTGCGGATTAGCAGGACGTTGATCAGATCCTCGGACGCCTCCCGCCACGACACCGATTTATAGCCCATATGCTGTTCCAGGGTCGTGGCCACCTCCCGGGCCTGGTAAGGGTCGTCGAGCTGGAGGATGAAGCGATTGACCCGGTTGGGACGATTCAGGATGGCCTGTGCCCGTTTGAGCAAGGCAAAGGTCTGGGTTTCGTCGTTGATGGCGTTACCCGTGCGGAACAAACCCACCACCTTGAGGGTGTGGATCTCACCGCCTGGTGACGCAACACTGACAGTGCTGTCCAGGGACAGGCCGAATTTCTTGGCGAGTCCGATGCCAATCACCAGGCCGTTCGGGTTGGTGGTCAGCTGATCGAGTGACCCTTGCAGGAGATGCGACTCAATCGTGGAGACCTGCTTCATCCTGGTCGGCACGATGCCATTGAGGGTGATCCCCTCGTTACGGCCGGCGAAGCTCACCACCGCCGCGCCCAACAATACCGGAGCCACGCGCAAACCTGGGAGGGTCTCGATAAAGGCCAGACTCTGGAGATGACCCCGCAGACCCCGGACTTCCGTGAGGGGTTTTACCCGGCGAACCTCGACGGCTCCATCGGGCCATCGCCCATTCGCCGGTTGCACCCGAGGCTGGCGATACTCGTCATAAACCGTGATATGCGCGCTGTTGTCCACCAGGCGGCGGACGAAATCCGTCTCGGAGCCGCGCATTAGCGAAGACACGGCCAGGAAAAACGCGACTCCGAGTACGATCCCGATCAGGGATACCAGGGTTTGGCGTTTCCGGCTGACCAAATGGGTTAGGGCGATAGACCATTGAATCGACATAATTTTTAGGTATTTTAGGGGGTCAGGATCCCAGACCAGGGCGAATCGCCGGGCAGCCGGACGTGGCGATCTTCCTGGAAATCGGCTGTGGGGAGTGGAACGATGAGATCGCCATCGCTCAGGCCGGCGAGGATCTCAATGCGCAACTCACCCTGAATCCCCATCTCAACCGCTTGGCGATGCAGGTGATGGTCGCGCACCACCCAGACGCTGCCATGGGTGACCGCAGAGACCGGTACTAGCAGTGCCTGATCGTGCCGGGTGACGATGATATTGACCTCGGTGGTCATGCCTATCCGCAACGGCGTCTCTGCCGTCAGGGCAATCCTGACCCGGTGGCTCCGAGTCGCGGGATCGCCCTTGGGCGTCAGAGCCGTGACCCGGCCTTCGAGGGTTTGGTTTGCCAGGGCCGCCGCACGAATGAGAACCGCTTGACCGGGCTGTACCAACAGGATGTCTTCTTCATCGACCTCGGCGGAAATTCGTAATGGCCCACAGCAGGCGAAGTGAAAGAGGGTCTGCTGGACAGCAACCAACTGGCCGACCTCGCCATCCCGCCGCACGATCTGGCCCGCCACGGGTGCTGTCAGGGTCATGTAGGCCAGCAACACTCGTGATCGCTCTGCCACGGCTTTGGCGGCTTGCCAATCGGATAATGCCCGGTCACGTTCCAACTCAGGCACCAGATGTCGATCAAACAGGGATTGGGTGCGGTGATATTGATCCTTGGCAAAGCGCGACCGGCTTTCCAGTTCCTCGACCGATTGCCGGAGATCGGCATCTTCCATCTGCGCCAACACCTGGCCAGCGGTCACTGGATCACCTTCCTCGGCGTGGATCGTGACGATGCGGCCAGCACTGCGAGCGGCGATTGGAATCAGCACGGGAGACTCGACGTTGCCCGTCGCGTAAACCGCCTGCACCGCCGGGCCCCGTTGGGGGTGTTCGACCTGCAACGGGAGCGATCCCCAAACCTGCCAGACGGCGAATCCGCCCAATACGATCAGAACGGCCATGCCCGCCAAAAAAGGCGTATGGTTTTTTTTCATCCCACCCTCATCCGGTGATCGCGCCATAGTGAGATTTTGAAGCGGGTTTGATCTTCATGCAGGGTATCTTACCTCATAAATTTTGAAGTTTAATGGCTGACGGGCTATATGGCATCAAGTTTGCAAAACATCGGGTAAGTTTCGGCCATTGATGATTTTTTACCATGTCTCTGCCTAATATTTTCCAGGTGACTTCAGCCATTTTATTGACGGTGTCAGGTCTTTGTGGACCGATTAACGCCACGGAATCCACTGAATCCACTGAATCTATTATTCCGGCGGTTGAGGCGATCCAGGATCGGGAGACAATCCGTGACACGGCACGGCAGTTTATCCTGAAGCATCTCGATGGCCAGACAGGTGATCCCGGGATTGATGTGGCGACGATTGATCACCGTCTGCGCCTGCCGCTGTGCGCTACGCCTCTGGAAGGCTTTTTGCCACCTGGCGGCAAGGCCGTGGGAGTGGCCACTGTGGGGGTGCGGTGTGGTGATGGCGTCCACGGCTGGAAGCTGTATGTACGGGCCATGATCAAGATAACCCAGGGGGTGGTGATGACACGCCGAGCCATCGGTACGGGCCAGGTGATCGGTCTCGAGGATGTGGTGATCATGGCCACCGATGTGTCGCAACTGCGTCAAGGTTACCATACGGAACTTCGTCAAGTGCTTGGCAAGGCCGTCAAACGGCCAGTCGAACAGGACACCGTGCTGGTGCCCAATGCCATTGGCGAAGCAGAGGCTGTGAGTCGAGGCGCGGAAGTCATGATTTTGGCGGCCAACTCTCACCTGGAGGTTCGAATGAAAGGCATCGCCTTGCAAAAAGGGATTATTGGGGAAAAAATTTCCGTCAAGAATTTGAGTTCACAAAAAAATCTCCAGGCTCTTGTCATGGCTCCGGGTATTGTGCGGGTGGATCTATAGTGAAGCTCGGGATGACCCTAACTATAAAGATTATAAAGAATTCCGGATGTGATCCGATACACACTTCAGGAACCTATGGGATTTATCAGGGGGCATCCTAATGAGCATAGAAGTTTTTGGTTCTTCCAGTAAGCCGATTCAGAACACGACCGATAACGCTGTCGTGCGGCGCGAGCCTGCGGGAGCTACCTCCCAACCTGTGAGGAGTGGAGGGGCGCGTGCCGATACGGTGAGTTTGTCAGGGATGAGCAGTCGGCTCTCCCGGGTGGTGGCTTCTTTACCCGAGGTGGATTCCAGTCGGGTGGCGGAGGTAAAGCAACGTCTCGCCTCTGGGAGCTATGAAGTGAATCCGGCAAGAATCGCCGGCAAGATGTTCGCCATGGAACGTGCGTTTGCGTGAGGGGGTTACGGTGCCGTTGCCCGCCGGTCGCCCCTTGTTTCATGATCTCCTGGCCTCCGAGGTGGAGGCGAGTGAGCGTTTGCTGGCCTGTCTGGAGGAAGAGCATCGCATTTTAGGGCAGCGCGATGTTGGCCTCTTGGACAAGATCACCCAATCCAAGCGCCATCTGTTGGCCGATTTGGAAATCCGGGTCGCCGCCCATGAACACCTCCTGCAAACCCAAGGGCTGCCCCAAGGCAAGGACGGTACCGAGCGTCTGCTGCAGGCGCTCCCCGAGGATGCCCCCGAGCGGGCGTTATGGCACCGCTTGCAGACATTGGCCCTGGCTTGCCGCACCCAAAATGAAATCAACGGCCGCGTGATCGACATGAGCCGCCGTCAGACCAAGCAAAGTATCGACATTCTTCTGCAGCGCCAGGGTAGTTCCAGCGTGTATAGCCGCCACGGCGAGACCTATTCGGTTCGTCGGCCACAGGGTATTATCGGCAAGGCGTAAGCCTGTCTTTCCCTGTCTTGATTCATCCGGAACACAACCCCTATGTGGCGCTGGGCCCGTCAGCTATTTCCTCGTTCGTCTCAGCCAACCGGCAAATTAAAACCGTCCTCCGATGGACTGGTGATTGTGCATCCCGAACGTATTGCCGGATTGCTGGACACGCTGAGGGCTCGGCATGTGTTGATATCTGCGGCCATTCCAGGTCATAAAGCCCTGTATCACAGCATGATTCTGGAGGTGACGCTCGGCAAAAACGAATTCTTGCTAGACGAACTGCATCCCCACGAGGGTCATGGGCTATTGCTCAGGGAAGCCACCCTGAGTCTCAAGTGTTTGCTCAATGGTGCCGACATCCGGTTTAGCGCCACGCTAGCCAGTGCCGACCATGAGAACGGCGTCGCTTATTACCGGATGGGATTGCCCGAGGAGGTTTATTACCATCAGCGCCGGCGTTATCACCGGGTGACTTTGGTCTCCGACCAGGTGCTTTTCCGGGGTCACTGGGATCCCGCCAGCCGTCATCGGCTAGATGGGTATGTGCAGGATTTGTCTCTGGGTGGTGCTCGCGTGATTGTCAAGGGGATTTACGCCATTCAGCCGGAACAGGTTCTCCCCGTGTGTTCCCTGATTCTCCCTGACAATGAAGTCTTGCCCTGCGGGATTGAGGTGCTTACCATCACATTCAACCCGGTGCGTGAGGTGAGCCTCTTCGGGGGGAATCTCATCAACCTGGATAAAATGGGTCACCGGCGCTTGAGCCGTTTTATTCGCGAATGCGAACGACGTGATAAACAGCAACAATGGTTTGATGCTGGGTAATCCTGGCGTCGTTGTTACTTGATTAAAAACCGGTCAATCACTTCCAGTGGGTCATCAGGGGAAAGCAATGTGGTCTGAATTTAAGCGTTACCGTGTTTGGCAAAGAAGCCATCAATGGTTGCGATGGGTTGTCTGGATTGGGTTTCCGGTAGGCGTGTATTTGTGGGTCTACTGGCTGTATGATTTTTTTCACGCCGTCTTCGGGGCCTACCTGGGCTTACCACCTCGCCAGACGGATGCGATTGGTGCCGGCCTGGTCGTTCTGATGGGGGTGTTGGTGCAGTGGTGGGTTTCCCGACGCCATGCCACTTCTATTACCGCTACCTTTTTCATCGGTTCGCAGGACTTTATCGATCTCCTCATGGAGCGCGTGCAGTTGTACCGGAACGTGATCGATGAAGTGCGTCAGGAACTTAAAGAAATATCGACCTTTAACCCTGTTCCGGCGGGGCAGATTGGGCCGGTCGTGAATGACGCCGAAAAGATCTCTGACGATATTGCCCAGCGTCTCCAGGCCATCAACAAGACGCTCTCGAATCTCGATGACACTGACAAGACTTAACCCAATACAAATCTCAAGATCCCCATGACAATTCTGACGATTTCGATAGATCAGCTTGAGACTGGCATGTATATCGTGGAACTGGATCGTTCCTGGCTGGAGACCCCCTTTTTCAAGCACCGCTTCGAGATTCAGGCTGGCGATGTGGAAAAACTTCGCCAATCCAGGGTTCGAGAGGTCAAAATTGACACCAGCAAAGGCAAGGCTCCGGCGCCTGTCACGGTGGCTGCGGCTCCAGCGGAGGTTCCGAAGGCACCGGCGGCTCCTTTGTCTCAAGCGGAGGCGCTGAAGCAAGCGGTCGCTTTGCGACGGGGGTTGCGCGATACCATGGATCGTCTGGTGATCGCGGCTCGTGAAGATCAACCCCTGGAACTTCAGAGTATTGAAGGGCATGTCGAGGCGATTGGCGACTCCCTGCAGCGTGATCCCCAGTCCATTCTCCATTTGGTGCTGACCCATAAACAAGGCCAGGCCTTTAATCACCATATTTTTAATACGCTCGCCCTCACCCTGTTGCTCGCGGAACACATGGAGTTAGGCGATCACGCCAAGACGCTAGGCCAGGCGGCGATTATCAAGGACATTGGTTGGGCCTTATTACCCCCCGGAGCCTTCGACCATCCCGCCGTCACCGATCAGGAAAGAGCGCTATTGCAACGGCATGTGCCGTTGGGTGTCGATCTTTTGCGGCGTTCCAGCGCCGATCCCGAAATCATCGACTTGGTGGAACAGCATCACGAACGGATGGATGCTAGCGGCTTTCCAGAAGGCCTGGGGAGCGATGAACTCCACCCCCTGTTGCCACCCCTGATCTTGGCCGACCAGTATGGGCTGATGCTGCAAGGTGTTTGTGGCGAAAGCCGCTTCATTCCCTCGGAAGCGCTCCGGGTGCTTTACGGTGTTGCGATGAAAGCCGGACGGTTCCCGGTCAAGGCGGTCGAGGCGCTGATTCGTGCGGTGGGCATCTACCCCGTCCACAGCGCGGTGTTGCTCAACACTGGCGAACGCGGCGTAGTCACCAAAGTGGATTGGCGTCATCCTCTCAAACCCACGGTATCCATGCGCTATAACGCCCGCCAGATGCCGCTCAGCAGGCCTTATCTGGTCGATCTGGGTAAGCCCAAGGAGGGCGAGCCGGATCGCAAGATCCAACGCACCCTCAACCCGACCGTGCGCGGCGAAGATCCCGCCCAGCTCCTAATGGTGCTAGACGGGGTGCTGGATTGAGACCAGGCCACCTGGGGGATCCGCCGCTGGTGGCAACGGCCAAGCGGGCGGCGTGTGGTTATAACATGCGCCGCGCTGCCTAAAACACCGGGTGCTGAACAGCACCTGATGGGAAACCGTCTGGAGATCGCACTGATGGACGATCATCTCAAGCTTTTCCCTCACGGCGTCTCGATCCTGGCCATGGATCATGGTGAAGAGATTGTAAGGCCAGTGAGGGGGACGGCGGGGACGGCGGTAGGACAGGGTGACAAAGGCATAGCGGCCAAGGCAGTGGCCGAGTTCGGCCACCTCGTTGTCCGGTATGTCCCAGACCACCATCGCATTGGCGCGATAACCGAGCGCCCGGTGACGTACAACCACGCCAAAACGTTTGATGACACCCGCCGCCATCATCTGTTCCAGACGGGCCAGGACGGCCGTTTCGGTGAGACCCAGGCTCTCGCCGATGGCCGCATAAGGCCGGCGCGTCAGGGGTAAACCCGCCTGCAGTGCCTGAATCAGGGCGAGATCCGCCGTACTCAGTTCCATCGCAACTCAAACCCCAGGTCAATAAAATAATCTTCTTCGAGCGGCAGATTCAATACGGGCAAGCCGCTCAACCGCTCGATCTCGTCCAGTACCTGGTGTAACCGATCCGCGTGAGGCGCGGTGACCACGAACCACAGATTGTAGGGATGTTCGCGCTCGTAGTTGTGATTGACCTCGACAAACTGGTTGACCAGTGTCACCACCGCGTCCAGGCACTCGGGGGGTACGGCCAGCGCCGCGAGGGTACTGACCCCGGCCCGATGGGGCCGCAAGACCGGGCCGATGCGGCTAATCAGGCCCGCCGTTTGGAGCCGGGTTAGACGGGCCAGAACTTCGGTCTCGGGGATGTCCAGGGCCCCGGCCAGATCCCGGAAGGGCTCCGGGGTCAGGGGAAAACGCTGCTGGTAGTCGTTCAACAACCGTCGATCCAGGGCGTCGAGCCGGATCTCCGGAGATATTCCGACCGCTGACATGACTAGAGCCCGATCCGATGGGCACGGGCGGAAAACAGGATGCCGCTGGGTTTACGCGCAGGCAACGCGGCGATCCGCTTAAACGTCTCGGTGTCATAGACCTCGACCCGATCCTCGTCGCGCACCGAGACCCACACCGCCTCGCCGCGTGGCGTAAACTCCAGGTGCATGATGCCCTTGCCCGGTTGTAATCGCTGTACCACGGCCAGGGATTGGGTATCGATGACCTGGAGGCGGTCGTTATCCGGCAGGGCAAAATTGACCCACACCTGGCGGCCATCGGGGCGGGCCATGACGAATACCGGCTGACCCTCTACCGCGATACTGGCCACCTGTTGCCAGGTTCGGGTATCGACTACCAACACCTGATGACGGCCGACGCCGGGCAGGAAGGCCCGCCCTCCGGCCATCGCCCAACCCCGCAGATGGGGCATCTTGAAGACCGGCAGCCGTTGGTCGCCGGGGCCATAATCCGGGAGGATGCGACGCACCCCGGCGTCGAGATTCCAGAGGTCGAGGAGCGCCAGGCCATCCTCGCCAAACAGCCCGGCCAAGTAAAACCGCCCATCCGGGGTAATCAGGCCGTCATAGGGGTTGCGGCCGATGTTGGGAAATTTTCGGAGGATGGGCTTTTGGGGATCGTGAATATCCGCCACCCAAATCTCACCGGCGTCCCACAGGCTGAAAACCAGACGCCGCCCTGGGGCATCGGCCAGACCGACGACCTTGGAACGCTGGCCGTTACCGTACTCGGTGGGGATGTCGGCGAGCGGTGCCAGAGTCGCGGCGTCAAAAAGGCGCACGCCGCCTGGCTCATAATTGGCCACGGCCACTACCCGGCCATCCTGCGAGATGGCGCCGCCGATACTGTTGCCGGCCTGCTGGATATGTTTGACCAAGGTGCGGCTCACGAGATCAATCTGACTCAAGCCCCCATCCCGACCAAAGACGTAGCCAAAACCCGCGTCGCGGGAGAAAACCGCCGAGGCGTGAGACAAATCGCCGAGACCCTCGATGCGTCCGAGGATGCGGTTGTCGCTGGTGTCGGCGATGAGTACGGCACCATCGGCGCGTTCAACAATCAGGCCGAGATCACCGGTGCCGCGCCCCAGGGCCAGGATCGGGATAGCCAATCCAAGCGCGAAAACAAAACCCCGTCGAATCCCACATCGTATGGCTATTTTCATCGTCTCAAATCTCATGGGAGCTGGCCCGTGGAAAGATAATCCGCCAGCCACTGGGCCTCGGCAACACTCAACAGCGTGCGCCAGGGCGGCATGGCGGTGCCGGGACGGCCATCCAGAATCACCGCCGCCAGATATGCCGGTGGTTTGCCAGTCAGATCTCCGGGTCGTAGTGGAGGCCCCAGTCCGCCTTTCAGGGTCAGACCGTGACAGGAGCCGCAATCCTGAGTCAATAGGGTACGCAGTTCGAGTTGGCGGCTCATCGGGAGAACTGCGGCACAGAGTGGCGTTGCCAGCCACCCGCAAGCCAATAACCTATTGAAAAATTTGAGTTTAACTTTATTATTCATTAGAAGTTTTCAGGCCTTCCCTGGCCTGGGGAGTCAAGCCCCGGTTTACGGTTTAGTAGATGTCGTGGATCGTATTGTAGACGTTGAACTTGCCTGTTGGGGTGACCAGTCTGGGATCCTTGATGACCGTCTTCATCTTCAGGGTCTTGTCGTCCAGCACCACAATGGCAGAGGCCTGATCCTTCTTGTTCCACACCGAGAACCACACCTCGTCGCCAGCCTTGTTGAACTCCGGCTGTACGACGCGCTTGGGGCCCTCGCCCAACGCCGCCATCTCGGCAATGTTCAAGACTTTGAAACCAGCGTCCAGGTTATGGATGTCAAACACTGCCACACTCTGGCTGAGCTTCTCGTCCGGATTCAGGGTGGTGTCAACATACAGATGTTGCGATTTGGGATGAGTCTTGATAAACAAAGATCCGCCCCCCTGGCCTTTGAGGGTTCTGACCACCTTCCATGCAGAGTCCTTGTGATGATCCGGGTCGGTGCCAATCACCGCGATGCCGTCATCGCCCAAGTCGCTGGTCGCCCACACCGGCCCAAATTTGGGATCGGTAAAATTCGCCCCGCGTCCCGGATGTGGGATCTTGCCGACATCGACCATTGCTGCCAGTTTATCTTCTTTGGAATCAATCACCGCGATCTTGTTGGACTGATTGGCAGCGGTCAAAAAATACCGCTGGGAAGCATCCCAGCCGCCATCGTGCAGGAACCGGGCGGCTCCAATTTCGGTGGTCTTGAGGTTCTGGATGTCGCTATAGTTGACCAGCAGTACCTTGCCGGTTTCCTTGACGTTGACGATGAACTCGGGATGTTCGTGGGAGGCCACAATGGCCGCCACCCGGGGCTCGGGATGGTATTCCTGGGTATCGACCGTCATGCCGCGTGTGGAGGCAATCTTCAAGGGTTCCAGTGTGTCGCCGTCCATGATGACGTACTGGGGCGGCCAATAGGTACCGGCGATTGCGTATTTATCCTCAAAACCCTTGAACTTGGAGGTCTCGACCGAGCGCGCCTCAAGCCCAACCTTGATCTCGGCGACGGTCGCGGGGATTTCCATCCAGAGGTCGATCAGGTTGATCCTGGCATCGCGACCGATGACAAACAGGTAACGACCGGATTCCGACAGTCGCGAGATATGTACCGCGTAACCCGTGGGAATCACGGTGACAATCTGCTTGGAGTCGCCATCGATCAGTGCCACCTGACCGGCATCCCGCAACGTGACCGAGAACAGGTTGTCCCGGTTGAGTTTGTTCATCGGCTTGGTGGGGCGTTTGTCCGCTGGCACCAACAGTTTCCAACTTTCCTTCATCTCCTTCATGCCGTACTCCGGCGGTTGGGGAGGGGGCTGCTGGAGGAAGCGGGCCATCATGTCCACATCCTCGGGGCTGAGCATCCCGGAGGTGCCCCAGTTGGGCATACCGGCTGGCGAACCGAAATTGATGAGGGCTTTGAGGAATTCCGTGCCTTTCTGACGAGTGATATCCGGAGTCAGCGGTTTACCCGTGGCCCCCTTGCGCAACACCCCGTGACAACCAGCGCAGCGCTCAAAAAAGATCTGTGTGGCCTTTTGCATCTCCTCGGGCGTGACTGCGGGAGCCGGCTTCTCTGCTGGCTTGGTCACTGCTGCGGGCGAAATCGCCGAGGGCGCGCCCTGATAGCGGGTCTCGGCACCACTCTTGTGATCCTTGGGCTCCTCAACGGCCTGCGCGACGCCAAAGACGGCCGCCATGGCAAGGCTCAAGGTAGACAACGCGGCTACGCGGCTTGGATGTTTAGTAAATGTCATGGACTCCCCCGATCATAAAAATTTCTTAAAGACACGATGTCACATAAATTATGTGCCGATGGCTACATGCCGCCTTGATACTTGTCAAGTGTTAAACGTCAACTATTTTAGCCGGTCAGCGACCAAGACCGTCTTGCCCATGCGTACCTATAAGGCGTACGCCAATCTTTCGATCAATTGTTAAGGTGTATCTTCCATGCAGACCCTCACTGTCAGTGAAGCCCGAGCCAATTTCTACCGGCTCATGGATCAAGCCGCAGAGTTTCACCAACAAATTGTTATTGAAGGAAAAAGAAAATGCGACCGTATCGCGCTACATTGGAAGAGGACGGCTTTTCCTACCATCGCAGTCTTCTCGCCAGTATTGACTTTACCTTCACGGGACATCGCACGGAGAGGAACTCCAGCTTTGCGAGTCAGGGTGGTTGGCAGGCCCGTGACCTGACGACCAGACAGCTCGCTCCACGCGCCTTGAACTTTCGGCACCACGCCCTGGCGGCCTTCCCATCAGCCAGAGGGATAACTCGCAGGCGATAGGGGTATCTGCTGCCGCTATTGTCGAGCTTCTTGATGACCAGTTTCAGACCCTCCAGCAGGTGGGAATACTGCTGGGCAATCAACCGCACAGACTCCTCCATTTGGGACAGGGAACGCCCCGCAAAAACCTGAACCTGCCAATGATATTGGGGGATGTCACCCTTACCCGGCAATGTCGCCAGATCCTGATTCGCCGGGTTTTGGGGTTCGAGGGGGGGAATTTCATCTTCCTCGATATCGGCAACCTCCGTGTTCGTGGGAGGCTCCGGGGCTGCCAGGGGCTGCGCTTCCCGAGGGGGAGGCAGTGCGAGCAGCGCATCAGGTACTGGAGGAGAGTGCGGCTTGGACAGGGTGACGGGAGGAATATCCAATAGGTTCAGCTTATGCAGGGGCACACTGGCTGCCGGTAGCAGACTCACCCACTGTGGGTCGAGTGGCTGGTTTGGGAGTTCACCGGACTCACTGCGGGACTGGTGGTGCGGAACAAGCGCCAGCCCCAATGCCAAGATTACTATCTTTCTTGATATCACATCGCTCACCTTCAGCGCCAGTGTTCAACATGGATCGCGCAGATGACCACCGAATCGTTTTGTCGAGCCTGCTCAAGGCAGGCATGAAGCGGCACTCGGTTCATTTCCACCAGTTGGGTTGCCAGAACCAGCTCACGATAGGCCGCCTCGTCTGATCGTGCGAGCAGTGTGCTACCAACTCGCCAGTAATGATCGGTGTCAATCAGCAGGGTGCCAGCCTCCAGCCACAGTGTGTCGACCAGGCCGGATCGCTGGGAGGAGAGAGCGACCAAGGCCAGGGGAACCGCCACAGTTAAGGTCATCAGGGTAACCCAAGCCAGACGCCGGATCGGGAAATGCAGACGGTTCATCTGCCGGGTGATGCTGAACAGTTCTTCAAGAACCTGAGCTTCCGCGTGGCGCGTACTCTCGTTGGCATCGAACAGCAGCGACGTGGGATCCATCAGCCAGGCCTCGATCCGATGCTGTATTTCCTGATGGCGCCTGGCAATGAATTCTTGGCGCGCCTTGAAAGGCCAAAGACCTGCCCAGCCCCCTTGTATTGGGGACTCCAGGCTTAACCATTCGGCGGCCAGCGCCAAGTAGGCCTGGCTCACCTTGCTCCGTAGCGCATAGGCCAACACGGGTTTGCGCTGGGCTGCGGCTTCATCGACCGTTTGGCTCCACGGGATTTCGGTCTGCAGGCTCATCCGGTAGTAAGTGCGGCGCAATTCGGCGATCAAGGCAAGTTGGGTCTGGAGATTTCTGATCAGGGTTACCAGAATATGAACCCCGCGCAACGGTCGACTCGAACCGGCACGCAACCGGTTGATGGCCTTCAGAAACACGGGCAATTCTTCCATGGCGGAATAGTCCGCAGGCACGAGTAGCAACACACGATGGGCGGCACTCAAGGCATTGAGCGTGATGAGCCCCAGGGAAGACGGACAGTCGACGATGACCGAATCGAAATGGGGGGTGATGGCGCTAAGGGTTTCCAGTCCCTGGTATAAACGGGTTCGGCCATCGCCTACCAGGGACAACTCAATTTCGATATTACCCAAGGCCTCGTCGGAGGGAATCAGATAGAGGTCGGGGAATTCCGTGGCAGTAATCATATCCCGCGTGATCACCGCGCCCTTGAGCACCCGATAGATCCCTTCCAGTTCATATCGGCCACGCACCAGCGACTTGCTGGCATGCCCCTGGGGATCCAGATCCACCAGCAGTACGGTCTGCCCCGCTGCAGCCAGGGCAATGGCCAGATTCACCGCCGTAGTGGTTCTGGCCGCGCCCTGGGTGGGACTTGCGATGGCCACCACGGTGGTGCGAGATGGTGACTCCCTGTGAGCAGAAGTCACTGGGGATTCTCAGGTGATTTTTTGGGTTTTACATTGACCAAAATTTCCAAGCCTCGGCGGCGACGGCTGACCTTCTTGACCAAATCGATATCGTTCAGTAGGGGGCAGCTCGGCAGATCCGGAATGGATGAGTGAGTCACTGCCGAAGCCCCCCATCGTGGCGAGAGAGAGGAAATAACAGGCTTCGGATTTGCTGGGGGCGACGCCGCCGGATAGCGGCGCTTGGCTACAGCCTGGGCTGCCAGTTCCGACTGATACTGTATCAACGATTCGCGCAGCAGCGGCCGCCATGCCATTTTCTCCAGGCGGTTCACAATCCCCTCCCGATGTGAATCTAGCAGAGCTATGGGGGCAGGTGAGCGAGAGCGCCGCAATGTCCGCCAGTAGAACCCCCCCAGCAGGACAGGGACGATGAGCGACAGGACAATGAGCAGGACAGACATTTCAGGATCTCGCGCTGTGCATTGCCAGAGAAAAATTCAGTCGCGCCTAGTCTCAAGCTCCGGCCTTTAGGCCGGGGTGGTGTGACTGCGTCGACTTCCACTCCTGCACCAACTGATTGGCCCTGGCAATCTGGGCCGGTGTCATCTGCTTTGCCAATTCATCCCTGAGTTCAATGGCCCTACCGAGGTCTTGAAAACGTGTGGTGGTTTCCGACGTGAAAAAGCCTCCCGTGGCCAGTGTCACCCATTGGTACGCTTGCACATCGTCTTGCACCACGCCAAAACCGTTGGCATGGCACCTGCCGAGATTGAACTGACCATGGGCATCGCACTGTTCAGCAGCCTGGCGGTACCACTTCGCCGCCTCGGCATCGTCTGTCGCCACGCCCCGACCATTCTCGTACAGGAGTCCGAGGTTGACCTGGCCGCTTGAGAGCCCCTTTTCGGCTGCCTGGCGGAACCATTTGACCGCCTCGAAGGCATCTTTTGTCACACCTTGACCATTGGCGTACAGGGTACCGAGAGCGTTCTGGGCAATGGCATCACCCTGTTCAGCCGCTCGACGAAAACATGCCACTGCCGCAGCATAGTCGCGTGCCATACCCAAACCGTTCTGGTACATGAAACCGAGGTTAATTTGCGCATCGGTGTCATTCTGATCAGCCGCCCTCCGAAACCACTTGGCCGCCTCTACATAGTCCCGTGTCACGCCCAATCCATGCTCGTACATGAAGCCAAGATTAACCTGCCCCCTGGCGTCACCCTGTTCTGCCGCCTGGCGGTACCACTTCGTCGCCTCGGTATCGTTCTGCGCCGTGCCCTGACCTTTGGCGTACAGGTTGCCAAGATTCACCTGGCTGGTGGCGTTGCCCTGCTCAGCCGCCTTCTGAAACCACTTCACCGCCTCGGCATGGTTCTGTGTCACGCCGCGACCATTGGCATACATGAAGGCGAGATTGACCTGACCCGCGACGTGATCCTGTTTGGCCGCCTTCTGAAACCACTTCACTGCCTCGGCATCGTTTTGCAACGTGCCCTGAATATAGTCGTACAAGGCGTTGATCTGAACCCGATCCATCGGCTTGTCTTCCTCCAGCACCGCCTCCCATGTGGATTT
>JBAXSA010000009.1:0-21206 GCA_037130945.1 Pseudomonadota bacterium
CACGTTTATCAATAGGCGGCGTACCGAGTACACTCCGAGACCAATCCGGATTGTCCTTCTTGACATTCAATTCAAGAATTAACTTTTCGTCTGGGGTAATCTGCGGCGTCACATCCAGCTGTAATACCGCTTCCTTGAAGGACACCGAGGTAGCCCCTGAAGACGTGGCCGCCTGGTAAGGAATTTCGGTTCCCGCCTTGATCGTGGCTGGCTCGTTGTCTGTCGTGATGACCTTGGGGCTTGACACGACTTCGCCGCGACCCTCTTGCTGCATGGCGGAAAGCTCAAGCTGCAATAGGTACGACCCTACCTTGCCAATCAGGAATTGCACCCCGGAGGTGGGCGCGGCCGCCGGAAGATTCACCATCAGTCCCTCGGCACCTCCCACCGCATAACCCGCACTGAAGGCATTGCCATTCACATCCTGCATGAAGGTACCCTTGTTAATGGTGTTCGACCCAGGCACCCCGCCCGGCAAAATACCGCCGATATTGATTTCGTTTTGCCTGTCGATGCTGTTGGCACGAGAGAAGCCAAATCTCACCCCTAAGTCTCTGGCGAAATTGGTATTGGCAATGACGACCCGGGACTCGATCAACACCTGCCGTTGTGGGATGTCGATCTTGGCAATGAAGGCCCGTATCTCGCGTAATCGGGTTGGCGTATCACGAATCCACAACAGGTTGGTGCGGGCATCGGCGAGGATGCTGCCGCGATCCGACAACATGCTGTTCTGGCGTTTGAAACTATAGGCGGCTTCCCTGGCCGATGAGGCACCGACCTGGCCGGGGGCGTTAAAGCTGAGGTTGCGGTCACCCGATACCCCGCCAAGATTGGCGCTGCCTGACGTTCCCAAGGTGCTGGCCCCCCCTGCGGTACTGCTGGTTTCGGTTTTTTCCGTGACATTCTTGATGCCCGTCATCAGAAGATCCCGAAGCGTCTCGGCTTTGACATAGTTGAGTTGGAGAAACTCAACTTGGAGGGGCTCAATTTCCTCGAAACGCTTATGGGCTTCGGCCTCGATTTCTTCCTGACGGGAGAGTTCCACCAAGGGGCCAATGCGCAAGATGTTGCCTTCCCGGCGGGAAGCCAGACCCCGGGTCTTCAGGATCAACTCCAGTGCCTGATCGACGGGAACATTATCAAGCCGCAGGCTGATATCGCCGGCCACGGTATCGCTCATCACCAGATTGAGCTTCATAAAGTCGGCCATGACCGTCAGCAACCGGCGGATCTCGATCTTCTGGAAGTTGAATGACACCCGCTCACCACTATATTCCTTGTTTTTTCGCTTGAGGTTTTCCTCCTCGTCACGGGTCAGGGGACGGAACTCCAAGGTGTAGTCGGTATCCACCTGATAGGTCATGAAATCATTGGGCTGTTTGGCCTCGATCTCAACCCGCGTATTTTCCCCGACCTGACGGGCGTCGATTCGATACACCGGCGTACCAAAGTCGGTGACATCCAGCCGTCGCCACAGCGCCTCCGGCAAGGATTGCCCCTTGACCTCGGCGACGATCTTCTCGCCTTCCTTAGTCATATTGACCACGGCGCGTGGATCGCCCAGGCGGATCACCACCCGGCCCTCGCCCGCCGTTCCCCGATGAAACGCGACATCGTTGACCTGACCGGCTACCAAGGCCACCGGGCCAGCGCCTTCCGGCGATGCGGGTGCCATCATGGAAGCCGGAGGCACCTGATAGGATGCTGCTTGAAGCGCCTTGTCAGCCTTGTCAGCCTTGGCACGCCGCGCCGGAGCCGCCGTCTTGCGCGCCACCGGGCCGATGTTCCCCTCAGCGCCTCCTGGGCCATTAAAACTCACCTCGATCGTCCGGCCTCGGGGACGTAACTGGTAGGGGGTCGAGGCCGCCAAACTCACCACCACCCGCGTCCGCCCGTTCCCTTCTACTGCCATGACATTCTGCACCAGCCCCACGCCGATGTTTTGCGACTTGCTGGCCAGATGGCTCACTGTGTCGGGAAAGTCCATCACCACCCGGGCGGGCTGGTCTGTGTTAAAGGCCGTGGGTTCCGCCATCTCGCGATCAAAAAAGAGCCTGAGCTGTACGCGGTTGCCCGGTAATACCAAATAGTCGATCCGCTCCAGGCTGCCAACGTCGGCCCAGACCAGATCCCCCATCATCAAACCCATCAGGCCGGCCCATAGCGCCAAGCCTTGCATCCACCGCCCCTTGCACATCGCAGGTCCCCACTTTGGTTTCGTTATCATGTGCTACCCCGTTCACTGACTCAGGCGGATGGACGCCTCTTTTTCCTCGTAACAACCCTTGGCATTGGCCACCATCTCCCTCAATTCGATCTTATCTTCCAGGATTCCCACGACTTCGCCGTAATTCTTACCCATGCGATTACCCGCCTTGATTCGATAGAGGGTGCCATCATTGTTGGTGACCAAGCCCCAAACCCCGATTTCTCCCTCCAAGGGCTGATAAACCCCGACCATCCTCAGGGCATCCAGAGGAAAATGCTCAAGATCCTCCTTGGGGCGATTCCGATCCGGCAACCGACAGTTCTCCGGCAATCCCGCATCCACCACAACTTCTTCCTCTTCCGCCGCCGCTTTGAAGGGATCTCGACGACCGCCCGGGATAAACACAAAACTCTCCACTGGCTTCATTTCTGGAATAGGCTCGATGGGCCCTGGGGGCCGCTTTCTGACTTCGGTCATAAAAGCATTCAAGTCATCCAGGTCATGAGACGCACAACCTGCCAGGAACCCCACCATCAATCCGCCTACAATCATGCTACGCCACGTCTTCACTTGGCCCCCTTGGGTGCCGCCGGTTTCGTGTCCGTATCCAGATAACGGTACGTCTTGGCTATTGCGGACATCCTGAGCTTCCGGTAATCGCCTTTCTTACTCTTCTCATCACCCACAGGGGCGAGCTGGATTTCATGAATGGTCACGATCCTGGGCAAGGCCGCCAAGCCCGACACAAAAGTACCGAATTCCATGTACGAGCCATTCACCGCGATCTGAATCGGTAGCTCGGCGTAGAATTCTTTCTTGTTTTCCGCCTGCGGTTGAAAAAGCTCAAACTCCAGTCCAGACGCCAGCCCTGTTTGAGAAACATCCACCAAGAGATCTGCTACCTGACTTTCGTTAGGCAGTTGCCGCAACATGACCCCAAAGGTTTCCTTCATCTCCTGTAACTGCTGTTTATAGGCCTCCAGACTGGACGCCTTGGTCTGTTTATCCATCAACTCCCGGCGCAGACTCTGCTCTTTCCTTTGCAACTCGTCGACCCGGTTCAGCTGATCTTCCGTATCGAAATAGTAGAGTGCCCCCCCCACCAGGGCCACGAGGATCAACAGGATGAGGATACGAACGGGCAGCGGCCAGCCGCCAATATCATTCGGATCAAGATCCTTGATATCAAAATTAAGCTCAAAGCTCATGGCCTACCCCCCTTGGGTCTCTTGTCCTGAGCCGCTTCGGGTTTTTTATTCTTGTTGGCTTGCAACGCGGTGAGGGTGAAGCTACTCAACCCCTTTCCCTGCCCTGGGTTCTGGATCACCTTCAAGGATGCGGCGTCGGTCCAGGCAGATCTATCGATATTGCGCATCAGGCTGGACACCCGGGCATTGGACTCCGCCTTGCCTTCCAGGGTCACCACCTTGCCCGCCTGGACAATCCGGTTAAAATAAACCCCCTCCGGGATTTCCTTGATGATTTCATCAAACAGGTGGACGATCTCGGGGCGACTCTCCTGAAGCTGCTGGATCACCTTCATGCGCTCAATAAGACGCTGTTTTTCCTTATCCAGCTCCGCGATTTCCGCAATGGCCTTGTCGTATTGCTTGATTTCACGCTCGATCATCGCGTTACGCCCACCCTGGAACTCGATCCAGTCTTCCATGGAAAGATGGACGAACAATCCCGCAAGCCCCGCCAGGATAGCCACTCCCACAACGATCAGGCCGTACTCCTGAGTTCGCCGTTGACGCTCGGCCTCACGCCACGGCAGCAGGTTGATACGCGCCATCAGTCAAACCCTCGTAATGCCAAACCGACCGCGATCATCATCGCCGGTGCGTCATTGCTTAAACCCTGCGGCTTCACCCGTGACGACACCGACATATTGGCAAAGGGATTTGCGACACTCGTGGGAACCCCAATTTTTCCTTCGACCAGTTCATCCATCCCCGGTATAGAGGCACTACCCCCGGCCAGAACGATATAATCCACCTTGTGATAGGGCGAGGAAGAATAGAAAAATTGCAGGGAACGATTGACCTGCTGAACCATCGCATCCTTGAAGGGGTCTAGAACCTCGGAGACGTAGTTGTCAGGCAATCCGCCCTGACGTTTGGCCATGCCAGCCTCTTCATGCGACAAACCATAACGGCGCTGGATTTCTTCGGTCAGCTGCTTGCCGCCAAAATTCTGCTCCCGGGTGTACAAAATCCGGCCATCACGCAAAATATTCAGGGTGGTGGTGGTGGCACCGATATCCGCCACCGCGATGGTCTGATTGCGTCCTTCATCGGGAAACTGGTCGCTTAACAGCGAACAGGCGTTCTCCATGGCATACGCCTCGACATCCACCACTTCGGCCACTAGATCGGCTATCGACAGGGCCGCCACCCGATTTTCGACATTTTCCTTACGCGAAGCCGCCAGCAGGACATCCACCATCCCCGGATTTTTGGGTGAAATTCCCAGTACCTCAAAATCCAGATTGACCTCCTCCAGGGGATAAGGAATGTACTGATCCGCTTCCGCCTGGATTTGCACTTCCATCTCACGAGGTTTTAGGCCGGGGGCCATCTGGATGACCTTGGTAATCACGGCGGATCCCGCGATCGCGACCGCCGCCCGTTTGGCCTTGGAACCCGAACGCTGCAATACCCGCCGGATGGCCTCGCCCACGGCGTCGACATCCGCAATATTGCGCTCCACCACGGCATTGGCCGGCAAAGGCTCCACCGAATAGCTCTCAACCCGGTACAGCACCCCGGATTTACCCGACGCCCGGGAAAGCTCCAGCAGCTTGACTGCGGTCGAGCTGACATCGATCCCCACCAGGGGACCCTTACGATTGACGAACGGGAGGTTGACCATCCAGTTGTGTTCCCCGCAAGGCTCGCTTCAGCGCCTATCGCTGAAGTATTTTGACGAAGGTCGGCAGACAACTGCCTAGCATTTGGATGAAGACTAGCAGATAACTGTCTAGCAGCAAATAAATTTTAACTTTTTTCTAGAATCTTCCTGAAGTTTGGCACCACGCCTGGATGATCCCTGAACTGCCCTATTATAGCGCCTTACCCATCGACGTTTGTCCTTTTTATCTCGAGATGCGCCATGCCACATCGCCCGAGCCGCCTATTTCAAAGTTTTGCGCACCATTTGCTCAACCTTCTTTACTACCTCGTGCGCGCCCTATTGCATGGTCTGGTCTTGCTCGGCTGGCTAGGGTGCAACAGCGCGCTGCTCGTCACAGGCGGACTATGGCTCACCTACAAGGGACTGGAACCCACCCTGCCGGACATTGAGCGGCTCCGGGATATCCCCCTGCAAGTACCCATGCGGGTGTTCTCGCGAGACGACCGGCTGATCGCCGAATTCGGCGAGATACGACGCATCCCGCTCCCCATGGCCGAGATCCCGGCAGCGGTTCGACGCGCCTTCCTGGCCGCCGAAGACGATCGTTTTTTCGAGCATTTTGGAGTAGATCTTCAGGGACTCCTCCGGGCTGTCAGCCGGCTCACCACCACTGGCGAACGCCGCCAAGGGGGCAGCACCATCACCATGCAGGTCGCCCGCAATTTTTTTCTCACCCGGGAAAAAACCTTCGTCCGCAAACTCAAGGAAATCTTCCTGGCACTCCGTATCGAAAAAAGTCTTGGCAAGGATGAGATCCTCGAGCTTTACCTCAATAAGATCTATCTGGGCAATCGCGCCTATGGCGTCGGGGCCGCCTCCCAGGCCTATTTCGGGCGCCCCCTGAGCGCCCTGACACTGGATGAAGTCGCCCTGTTGGCCGCGCTACCCAAGGCCCCTTCGAGCCTCAATCCCTTTCTCCATCCCGAGCGCGCGCGGCAACGGCGCAACTATGTCCTGTCACGGCTGCGCGATCTTGGGCATATCAGCCCCGAGACCTATCAAACCGCTATCGCCCGCGACCTCCATGTCAGCCCGCATGTGACCCCAACCGAGTTGGACGCCCCTTATGTGGCCGAGATGGTTCGCGCGGAACTGGTGGGCCGCCTGGGGGAGGAGGCCTACACGGGGGGCTATCGCGTCTACACGACACTGGACAGCCCTCTGCAAGAGGCCGCCACCGCCGCCCTCCGCGACAATCTGGAGGATTTTGATCATCGCCACGGCTACCGTGGCGCGATCCGGCGCGTGCCGATGCCCACCCCCGGCGATCCCGTAGCCTGGACGGCCGCGCTCCAGGACATTCCCGCTGTGGCCGCGTTACGGCCTGGACTCATCCTTCGTACCCAGGGACAAAGCGCCGAGTGCTTTATCTCAGGGCAATCCCAGACGCAGATCCTCGCCTGGGACGGTCTGGCCTGGGCCCGGCTCCAAACCGGCCAGGATCATCGTGGCAGCAAGCCGCGCCAGGCTGCGGACATCCTCAAGCCCGGCGATATCGTCTATCTGTCGCCTCCCACCCGTAGCCGGCGCTGGGCACTGGGCCAAATTCCCAAGGCCCAGAGCGGCCTGGTCGCCCTGGACGCCGAGGAAGGGGCCATTCGGGCGCTAGTCGGCGGGTATGATTTTCAGCAAAGCAAGTTCAACCGTGTCACACAGGCCCGCCGTCAACCGGGTTCGGGTTTTAAGCCCTTCGTCTATTCAGCCGCTCTGGAGATGGGATTTACGCCGGCCAGCGTCATCAATGACGCCCCCCTGAGCATCGAGACCGGTAGCCCCAACGGCCCTTGGCGGCCCGAAAACTTCGGGCGCAAATACTACGGCCCGACACGGCTTCGCACGGCACTCACCTATTCCCGCAATCTGGTGTCAGTACGGCTTCTCCAAACCATTGGCGTCGACTATGCCGTCGATTTTGCCCAACTCTTCGGATTTTCAAACCAATACCTGCCTCACAATCTGACCCTATCGCTCGGTACTGCGGATCTCACCCCGATGGAGATGGCCCGAGCCTACGCGGTATTCGCCAACGGCGGGTTTTTGGTGGAACCTTACCTGATCGAACGGATCTTTGACCGGGATCAACGGCTGGTCTACCAGGCCACCCCGAAAAGCGCCTGTCTGGATTGCGAAGAAAACCTCGACGACACCCCTGCGGAGCTTCCCGGCAGTCTGCGGGCACCTCGCATAATTTCACCGCAAAACCGCTATTTGATGGTTTCAATGCTGCAAGACGTGATTCGCCTCGGCACGGCCCGCGCCGCCCTATCCCTCAAACGTCCCGACATTGCCGGCAAGACCGGCACCACCAATGAATTCCGCGATGCCTGGTTCAATGGTTTTTCCCCCCATCTGGTGGCCGTCATCTGGGTCGGCCACGATGATTTTGAACCGCTCGGCGAGGGAGAAACCGGCGGCAAGGCGGCGCTGCCCGCCTGGATTCAATTTATGAGCGCGGCCCTGAACCAGTTTCCCGTCAAACCCTGGAGCATGCCCCCCGGCATCGTCTCCACGCGCATCCATGCCCAGTCGGGTCTGCCGGCCTCAAGGGACGCGACGGACACCCTGGATGAGCTGTTCGATGCCACCCGCCCTGCCCCGCCCCCCGCCCTACCGGCCGAGCCCTCCGGGGATTCCGGTGAAGAGCCGTCAGAGGCCATCGAGGCCATCGAAACCGAACGGGACGAGGAGGTCAAAACCCACAAGAGGCCGGTGGATCCCGTTGAAAGCCTGTTTTAGACGGGCGGCACTCCGGGAGAGGGGTTGGGGTGAGGGAAAATCAATCAATCAAAGGACTTGTCGTTTGGATTCTTGAAGAGCGCCCGCATGGCATCGGGAAGTTCAAACTCCAGATTCAGACCCTTGGGCGGGATCGGCGAGCGGAACCATTTTTGGTAGAGCCGTTCCGCCTCGCCAGTCGTCATGGCGGCCGTCAGAGCTTGATCGACCACCGCCTTGAAGGCGGGATCGTCACGGCGCATCATGCAGGCGTAAGCTTCAGAGGATTGTGGTGTGCCAGTCACCCGCCACTCCCCAGGCCGCTTGGACTTGGCCACTTCACCATACAGCAGGGCGTCGTCCATCATGAAGGCCGCAGCGCGACCGGTTTCCAGGGTCAGAAAAGACTCGCCGTGATCCTTGGCACTGATGATGTTCATACGCATCTTTTTCTCTTCATTCATCTTGCGGATGAGCCGCTCGGAGGTCGTGCCCGCCGTGGTCACCATGTTTTTCCCGGCAAGATCGGGAAAATCCAGCACGCCGGAATCCTTTTTGGTCAACAACCGGGTCGAGACAATGAAGATCGTGGTCGAAAAGGCCACCTGTCTGGCCCGTTCCGGATTGTGCGTGGTGGAGCCGCACTCCAGATCGACGCTGCCATTTTGAACCAGGGTGATACGGTTGGCCGAGGTCACGGGCAGGAGCCGAATTTGCAGATCATCCTTTTTTACGGCCGCCCGGATAGCCTCGACCGCCTTGAGCATCAGCTCGTGGGAATAGCCAATCACCTGCTGTTTGTCGTTATAGTAGGAAAAAGGCACTGAGGATTCCCGGTGACCCAGGGTGATGACACCGGTCTCCTGGATCTTTTTCAGGGTTCCGGAGTACGTTTCGGCTTCAGCGGCGGCGCATGTCATCATCAGGGCCATGGCCGCTAAAGTGTGGCGAATCGGTTTCATGGTTACGACCTCAGCAGTACTTGGATTCAGGATTGGCTAGCATAACGCATTTTTTCCCGCCCCCACCGCTTCGGATCGGCCCTCACCGCCTGTCAGGTTCACTCGTGCTGGCACCCATGGCGGGGGTGGCGGATCGCCCCTTTCGCAGCCTGTGCCGACAGTTCGGGGCGGGTCTTGCGGTCGGCGAGATGATCCTGGCGGATGCGCGCCTGGCCGATACCCGCAAAACCCGCCAGCGTCTCGACCGGGACGGAGAACCCGGCCCCTGGGTGGTGCAGATTCTTGGCAACCAGCCCGAGGTGATGGCCGAAGCCGCTCGCCGGCATTGGCAGGCGGGGGCCGAGATCATCGACATCAACCTCGGTTGTCCGGCTAAGAAGGTCTGCCAGCGCGCCGCCGGTTCGGCATTGCTGCAAGACGAGGCACTGGTGGCCAGGATTCTCGAGACCGTCGCCGCCGCCGTGCCCATCCCGGTCACCCTCAAGATGCGCACCGGCTGGGATTTGCAGCATCGCAACGGGGTGGCCATCGCCCGGCTGGCCGAGGCCGCCGGTATCGCCGCCCTGGCGGTGCATGGCCGAACCCGCGCCTGTGGTTTTACGGGGCCGGTGGAATTCGAGACAATCCGCGCCATCAAACAATCGGTGGCGATTCCCGTCATCGCCAACGGCGACATCGACACCCCGGATCGTGTTTGTCAAGTCCTGACATTTACCGGCGTCGATGCCATTATGATAGGCCGTGCGGCACTGGGACAGCCCTGGCTATTCGCCGAGATGCAAGCCCGGCTGCAAGGTCTGCCAGCGCCCCGATGGCTGGCGGCGGATCGGCGTGAAACCATGCGGGTTCATCTGGAAGGCATCTTCAGCCTGTATGGTGAAGACGAGGGTCTGCGGCGAGCGCGCAAGCACCTCGGCTGGTATTTTCAGCGCCATCCCGAGGGGGGCCCGTGGCGCGCCCGTGCCCACCAGGCCACCCGAATCGACGAACAACGACAACTGATTCATGATTTTTTCGTAGCCCAATGTCAGAGACCGCCATGAACCACGCCCCCAAGGCCGCCCCATCCGCCATTCTGTCCCCCGCCTCCCTCGAACCCCTCGCCGGGGATACCCTGAGGGAATGCGCCCGTCACGCCCTGGAACGCTATTTTCAGCACCTCGACGGACACCCTACCCAGGATCTTTACGATCTGGTCATGGGCGAGGTCGAGGCTCCGCTACTCGAGATGGTGATGGCGCACGTCCAGGGTAACCAGTCCAGGGCCGCCGAGATGCTCGGCATTAGCCGCAGCACCTTGCGAAAAAAACTCGCACAGTTCGGCCAAACGGTTTGACTCCCCCCTCGCCCGGCTACCCGCTTAAGCCGCGACAGTTTATAAAATTGGACAAATGCCTAAGCCCTCCAGCACGCACCGAGAATCTGCCTCCATGATCCCCGAGATAACCCCTTGGCTTCCACACCGCCTAGCCCGGATCCTGGTGGTGGATGACGAACGCACCAATTTGCTATTGTTGCGAGGCATCCTCAAGGGAGATTACGAGGTGTTCACGGCCCAAAGTGGCGAAGAGGCGCTCAAACTGGCCGCCTTGCAACAACCCGAGGTGATTCTACTGGATGTGATCATGCCGGGTCTCGATGGCTATGAGGTCTGTACCCGACTCAAGGAGAACAGCCTGACCCAGGACAGTCTGGTACTTTTTATCTCGGGCCTAAATTCCCCCGCCGAAGAAGCCAAGGGTCTGGCGGCTGGGGCCATTGATTCCTTGCCCAAGCCCATCAACCCAGCCCTGGTCAAGGCGCGGGTGCGCAATTATGTGGAGTTGAAGCAACAGCGGGATCTATTAAAACATCTCGCCGCCCTGGACGGTCTCACGGGGTTGGCCAACCGCCGTCATTTCGAGGAAACCCTGTCGCGAACCTGGCGTCACGCCATCTTGGCCGGCCAGCCCCTGGGGTTGATCCTCTACGACATCGATTTATTTCACGCCTACAACCAGCATACCGGCCACGCTCAGGCCGACAAGTGTCTGAAAAACATCGCCAAACTATCAAAAAAGGCGCTGGATCCCGGGAGTGGCCTGATCGCCCGCTATCACAACGACGAATTCGCCGCCCTGCTGCCCAACACCGATGCCCAGGCCGTGACACGGATGGCGGAATCCCTGATCCAGATCGTCCAAAGTGCTGCCATTCCCCACCCCGCCTCGCCGCTTGGCCAGATTACCATCAGCCTGGGCGTGATCGCCGGTAAGCCCACCCCCACCCTGTCCATCTCCACCTTTGTCGATCAGGCCATCAGTCACCTGACCGAGGCCCGGCAAAACGGCGGTAACCGCTGGGTGGCGTAATCCAAAGTGTAACCCGGCTCGCTGACCTGAGAAATCTCCGCGACGGCCCAGAGAACTAGAGGCGGGTATGGCCGAGACTGCCCGTGAGATCCGGCAGACTCCACACCAGCCGGTGAAGATCCAGAAAGGTTTCTCGGTCAGAGAGCAAGGCCCGCTTTTCCGCCGCCGTCAGAGCCCTGGGGCCTTCTTCCAGGAGCTTGTAGATCAGACCCTGCAGGGTATGCTGGTCGCGCTTGCCGATCCGGGCCGAGGACAATAGGGCGGCGTGCAGACCATGCACTGCGGGTTCGGCGAGGGCTTGGAGAAAGCGGCTGCCCGGCAACGCCAGGGTGCCCTGTTCGGGACGCGCCAGATGATCCTGCAACGCTGCGAGTACCGGCGGAGGAGAATGCTCCTCGGGGGTGAGAAAAAGGCCCCAGGATCGCGTCAGACGCCCGAGTCCCGGGCTACTGAGCAGCATGGAAAGCGGAATCGAAAGTACCATGCCGCTCAACACCGGAATCAGCCACCAAAAGAAATCCGTAGCATAACGGTAACTCAGCCAGCCTGCCACTACCCCGAGGAAGGTTTGTCCGCCGTGTGCGGAAATCGCCTCAAGCAGGCCTGTGCGACGGTCGTCGCGTTGCTGGGCCGACCACACCACATTGCGTCTCAGCAGGGTGATGACGACGAACTTGGTTTGAAACAGCATCAGGATGGGTGCCAGCAGCACCGACACCAGGGTTTCCAGAATCACCCCGGCAGTCAGCCAAAAGGCTCCGCCAAAGCCCAGCCGCGCGTCCCGGGGTTGCCACAGCCGCACGCCAAGGGCCAAAAACTTGGGCAGAAACAGCATGAACAGGGTAACCACCAGGACGGTAGTCATCTCCACGGTATAGGACGGCGGCCATACGGGAAAAAGGCTATAGCCGAGAAAGTAGGAGATGGAGATTTGGGCACGCAGATAGGCATCCACCCCAGTTACGACTAAAAACATCAACCACAGGGGCGAGGAGAGATAGGAGAGGATGCCCATCAGGAGATGCAGCCGGCTAACGGGATGAAACCCTCTGGCCAGCAGCAGCCGGGTATGCTGAAGATTGCCCTGGGCCCAGCGCCGGTCACGCTTGGCGTAATCAATCAGCGTTGGCGGCAGTTCCTCATAGCTACCCTCCAGGTCATAGGCCAGCCAGATTTCCCAGCCGGCCCGCCGCAGCAGTGCTGATTCGACGAAATCGTGACTCAGGATCTCGCCGCCAAAAGGTTCGCGCCCCGGCAAGGGAGGCAGTCCACAACATTCGGTAAAGGCTCGGGTGCGAATGATGGCATTGTGACCCCAATAGTTACCCTCGGACAGTTGCCAGTAGTTGAGACCCGCCGTGTAAAGGGGGGAATAGACCCGGCCAGCGAATTGCAGCAGCCGAGCGAACAGGGATTCCTTGTTGACGGACAGAGGCGGTGTTTGCAAAAGCCCCACCTGGGGATTGTTCTCCATGACCCTGACCATCTGGATCAGGGTATCCGCCGCCATGACGCTGTCGGCATCCAGCACGATCATGTAGCGGTAGCCAGCCCCCCAGCGGGTGCAAAAATCCTTGAGGTTTCCGACCTTGCGGCTGACGTTTTTCTCGCGGTTGCGGTAGTGGATGGCGATCCGTCCTTCCCAGTGGTCGGCCAACGCCCGCCACCGCAATTCTTCTTCCACCCAAAGATCGGGATCGCGGGTGTCGCTCAGGACGAAGCAATCGAAATGGCTGCTAGCACCCTGGGTCGCCAAATCGTCGCAGATTGCCGCAAGTCCGGCGAAGATTCGCTTGGGTTCTTCGTTATAAACCGGCATCACGAGCGCGGTGCGAAAGGTTCCGGAGAGGTTTTTTGGAGCCTGATTTCTGGCAATGTTGAAGCGGTCTCGTCCGCTGACGAGGAGAAAAAAACCAATGATGGCAGTCCAAAAGGAGAGACTGAGCCAGGTCATGAGGATCGCGTAGAGAACCAGCATCACCAGTTCGATCGGCGTCAGGCCGTCTTTTTGGTAGACACTGGCCAGCAGCGTCATCGCCAGCAAAGTGCTGAGGGTCACCAGGGCAAAAAACACCGCACGGCGAACCCGGAAGGGATGGTTGGCTTGAACAGTCCGCAACATTAGGCTAAGCGCGATGCAGTTTGACCCGCAACCAGCGCCACAGATGCCGGACACCATGCAGGCAGCGCCCGCAGGGCGTCCGGAGGCACAGCGACTGGATGGGCATGGGCAACGGGGTTTCCGGCGGGGTAGGGGGGGGGAGAGACAACGGAGGATTCATCAGGTATCCCACCGGGTTATCCCGCAATTCGGCCAGGCGTGACCGTGCGATCAGCAACGCCCGGGTATCCCCCTCGTCAAGGCCCCAACGCACGGCGATCCAGCGTTCCAGGCGTTGGCGGGTTTCCTCCAGAAGTTCTTCGAGAGTTTGCTCCAGGGTCAGGCGTCCCCAGCCCGGCGCAGGGGCCGACAGCTCACTCGCCCACTGGCTGGCGAGCCCGGGATCCACGCCGTTGGCGCGCAAAAACGCTTCGACACGTCGGGCTGGCATGATCTCGCTCAGAGCCGGTGCAGCCACTGGTAGCTCCAGGTTTCCGTCAGCACATGGTCGCCGCTTCGCAGGAAGCAACGCAATTCCACCAGTTTTTCCGGTTGCGGGGGCGTCAGTTCGAAGAAGACCCGCCATCCCTTGGTGGTGGGATTGTATTGAGCCACCGGGTTTTTGATCTCTCCCGCCGAAGTCCAGACCACGGGTTGAACCTTGGTGTCGGAGCCCAGTGATTCCAGGGCGGATCCGGCAAAATCCAGCACAAATTTGCGGATGCTGGAGTCCAGAACATCCGTGCCACCGCCACCGACCCGAGTGGCAATGGTTCGTCCCGGGACAGTTTTGTCGATTTGGTCGAGGGCGAATCGCACCCGGTAGTCAAACTGAAAGGTCATGCCCGCCTTGGCCGGTTCTTCGGGAATCCAGTAAGCGACGATATTGTCGTTACGCTCGGAGTCAGAGGGGATCTCGACCAGTTGAATCGCCCCTTTCCCCCAGACCCCCTGAGGCTCAACCCAGGCGCTTGGGCGGTGATCATATTGGGCTTCGAGATCTTGATAATGATCATAGTCGCGATCCCGCTGCATCAGCCCATGGCCTTTGGGGTTTTGATCCAGAAAACTGCTGATGCGCAGCTGCCAGGGATTTTTGAGGGGACGCCAGAGACGCTCTCCGCTCCCCATGGCAATGGCCAGACCATCGGAGTCATGAACTTCGGGCCGAAAGTCGTCAAAGGGGCGTTCGTTGTTCTCGCCGTGAAAGTGCATGCTGGTCAGCGGGGCGATGCCGATTTTTTGCACATCCTTGCGAAGAAACACATGGGCCTTGACGTCGATAACCGTTTCGGCACCCGGCTGGATCAAAAAGCGGTAGGCACCGGTGACACTGGGACTGTCGAGGAGGGCATAAAGCGTTAAAGCGGTAGCGTCACGGTCGGGTTTTTCAACCCAGAATTCCCTAAAATAAGGGAATTCCTCGCCTTGAGGCAGGCCCGTATCGATGGCCAGGCCACGGGCCGAGAGCCCCCAGCTTTGGTGAGCGCCGACGGCCCTAAAATAGCTCGCGCCGAGAAACACGGCGATTTCGTTATAAGTCTCGTCCCCCAGCAGCGGATGAAAGATCTGAAAACCCGCAAAGCCCAGATCCTGGGGCAGCGATTGGGAAAAGGTGTTGGCACCAAAATCGAACATGTCCGGGCTGTAGATCAGAGGTTTCAGCTCGCCGTTTTCAACGACATTGACCTGAATCCGCCGCTTGAACAGGAATCCGCGATGAAAGAATCGCATGACAAAGGGCAGATTTTGACCCTGCCAAAGGGTGTGATCCTTGCGAAAACGAATATCGCGAAATTTGTCATAGTTGAGATCCTTCAGGACATCCGGTAGTTGTTCGGACACCGGGCTGTAACTCTCCTCGGCCAGTTGGGCGGCGCGGCGGCGCACATCCACAAAACCGAAACGATTGGGTGCCTCCATGGACTGCGCTTGGGGATCGGTCACGGGCGCTGCGGGGGCCAGGTTTCCAAGGCCCGCCAGAACGGCACCCAGAACCCAGGTAGAAAACCATTTATAAAAAAAGGAATAAAACCGCTTGGAGGTTGCCATAAAACTTTGGGGATTGATTCACTGTCAAGGAGGTTAGTCGGGATGCCAGGGTTTCGTGCTGGAACCTGCCCCGGGCGATGCGCGATATGTTAACACAAGGCGGATGACGGCAATCCCCCCTTGTTGCACCAGTCGAGGAGCCCAGGATTGTCAGTCGTTGAGCGTTTTGGGCAAGCCGTCTATAGTGCGACTGGGAGCGCTACCTGAAAATAGCGCGGGCCATGTCAGACCATGTCAGACAATATCAGAACTAATGAGTTAACTTTAATTTGAGGATCTTCTAATGTCATGCACGAGAAAAAAATGGTTCGGGGTTTTGTTGTGGGCTCCCCTGATGCTGTTGGCCACTTTAGGGGGACGTATCGCCGAGGCGCGCGACCACGATGAGCGCCGGGGCCCAATCGTGATCCACAACGATTGGCGCGATGAGGTCAAGATCACCGTGTGGACCCACGCGAAAGAGCGGATTGGCGGCAACTGGACCCTCTACTCGGGGGATACCGCCACCCTGGAATTCGACGGCGAAAACATCAAGGTGCGCCCCAATTACAAGGTCAAGGTCGGCGAAGATTGGGGCTGGGTGAATGTCGAGGATGTCGGGCGGTTCCGGCACGGTACCTGGAAGCTGAATGTGCGGGATATCTGGCGCGCCACCCACCAGGATCGTGGCGAGCGCCATCCCGGACGCCATGACTGGGATCCCGACCGGCCTTACAACCGGCCCATGCCCGACTATCTAAGACCCTGAGACCATACAAAATAAGGGTAATTGTTTCATGTGGTTTAAAAATCTGCGTTTGTTCCGTCTCCCAGATCCCCTCGAGTGGAACACCGAGACCTTGGCGGAACGCTTGGCTGAACGGCGGGCCCGGCCTTGCGGGCGTCTGGAGCTGAGTACGATCGGCTGGTGGCCGGCCCTGGGCCAGGAGGGTCAGCCGCTAGTACATGCCGGAAGCGGCGCCTGGTTATTGTGTGCCAAGCGGGAAGACCGGATTTTGCCGGCGGCAGTGGTCAACGAAGTCACCGCAGCGCGTGCCGCGCCATTTGAAGAGGAGCGAGGCCGACCTTTGCGGCGCAAGGAGCGCCAGGAATTGCGGGAGACCGTCTTTCAGGAATTGCTGCCCCAGGCCTTTTGTCTCTCCAGCCTGCAATATGGGTTTCTCGATCCGGTGAGTGGCTGGCTGGTGGTGGATGCGGGCAGCGCCAAACGGGCCGAAGAATGGGTGAACCTGTTGCGCGAGACCTTGGGAAGTCTGCCGGTTCGACCCATTGCGGTGCGGCAGCCGGTGTCCGATGTCTTGACCCTGTGGCTACATCCCAATGCTCTGCCGCCCGATCTGGCCTTTGGCGAGGAATGCGAGCTGCGCGACAGTGGCGATGAAGGGGGCGTGGTGCGCTGCCGCAAGCTGGATCTGACCAGCGAGGACATTCAGTGTCATGTCAAGGCCGGCCGCCAAGTGGTGCGGCTCATGGTGGAATGGGAAGGCCGTTTATCATTGATACTGGACGAGGATCTGGCGATTCGCCGGTTAAAATTCACCGATTGGGTTCAGGAAGAAACTCACCTCCGGGACGATGACGCTCTGGCCCGCTTCGACGCCGAATTTACGCTGATGGTGTTGGAGCTGCGCCGGTTTCTGCCGAGACTCCTCGAGCTGTTTGGCGGAGAGGCGAGCGGAGAGGTGTCGAGATTCTCCTGAGGCTCCCATGGGTCTTATGACTACCCAGAACACCCTGGCGATCTTCGAGGATCTCCGCCGCCATGCCCCTTTTGATCGCATGGCGACCGAACCTCTCCGGTTTCTCGCCGAACGGGTGGCTATCCGTCATTTTTCCAAGGGCGGCCTGGTGCTATCACCCAGCGCGGATCCTCCGCAATCGTTCATGATCATTCTCGATGGCTGTGTGCAAGGCATGTCTCTGTTGAGACACGATGGACAGGGACTGTCCCGTTTTCAACTCATCGCGGGGGAGTGTTTTCCCATCGGCGCGCTCTTGTCGGATCGAGCCGTGATTCACGAATACCAGGCGCTCTGTGAGACTCGCTGTTATTGCCTGGCCAAAGCGGATTTTGAGTCTCTCCTCGAGCAAAGCCCGGAATTCAAGGATTTTTGTGTTCGGCGATTGGCGAATCTGCTCGATCAGATTCAAAAAGACATCCAGGCGCAATATGCCGAATTGCAGTCCATGAATAGTTCGCTCGGCCACCTGATCCCTCGTCAGCCCGTGACCTGTTCTCCCGATACCCCGATCCGCGAGGCACTGCGACAGATGCAGCAGCAGACCCTCGGGGCGATGGTGGTCGTGACGGGGCAGCGCCCGGTGGGTCTTTTTACCCTCCGGGATTTGCTGAGAATCAGTCTGGAAGGCTGTGATCTGGATCATCCCATTGCCACGGTGATGAAGCCTGATTGGATGGCGCTGCCCTCCACTGCCCCGGCTTTCGAGGCGGTGTTGACCATGGCACGCCATCCGATCCGCCATCTACTGGTCGTGGATGACGAACGTCTGATCGGGGTGATTTCCGAAAAGGATCTTTTCCAGCCCCAGCGCCTCGGGGTGGGCCGGATTGTCACCGCCATCGTCGAGGCCGAAGGACTAGAGCCGCTGGTTCAAGCCGCCGACGCCATTCGCCTGCTGGCCCATCAGCTGTTGGCCCAGGGCCTGGTGGCGGAACCTCTGACCCAACTGATCACGACCCTCAACGACCGTCTGACCCAACGAATCCTCGAATTGGAAACCCTGCAAGCCGGGAATGATCTCAGCTTTTGTTGGCTGTCCCTGGGAAGCGAGGGGCGTTTTGAACAGACCCTAAAAACCGACCAGGACAACGGCATTCTATTTCAGGCTCCACCGGGCGTCGAACGCGAAGCCTTGCGCGAGCGTTTGCTGAAACTGGCCGGACGGGTCAATCAGACCCTTGCTGACTGTGGTTTTCCTCTGTGCCAGGGTGGCATCATGGCCAGTCATCGCCCCTGGTGTCTGAGTCTTGAGGAATGGAAAGCGCGTTTTGCCACCTGGATCGACCAGGGAACCCCACAGGATTTGTTATTGGCCGCGATTTTTTTCGACCTTCGGGGACTGTGGGGCGAGGTGGCACTGGCGGAGGAACTCCGTCAGTGGCTCATGAGAAAAATTGCCCATACGCCCCGGTTTCTGCATCAGATGGCGGTTACCGCGCTTTTCAACAGCCCGCCCCTGGGCTTGGTGAGAGATTTTGTTTTGTCTGGCGAAGGAGACCTGGCCCACACCCTGGATCTCAAAATGAATGGTGCGGCCTTGTTCGTGGATGGCACCCGGATTTTGGCCCTGGCGATTGGCAGTACACACACCAACACCCCACAACGGCTTCGTGCGGCGGTGGCGGCGGGGCGCCTCACTCGAGACGAGGCGGAGACCTGGATCCAGGCCTTTCTCTACATCCAGTTGTTGCGTTTGCGTCAACAACACCAGCATCCCGGCTCTGGCAACCGGATCGATCCCAGCCAACTCAATAGTCTGGAACGCCGCATTCTCAAGGAGTCCTTGCGCCAGGCCGGCAAGCTGCAATCCCGGTTATCCCTGGATTATCGCCTTCGCTAAATCTCGTGCGTACCCCCATTGGGTGATTGGCAAAAAGGCACGCAAGGCTTCAAGTAGGTGCTTCTCTGGTGCTATCCTTCACAGACAGCCTTATTTCAAAATCATAAATTTGGAGGAATGATGCATTCGGAAAATATGCGCAATCTATTAAATTCCAAGGAATTCAAATCCCTTGTCCGACAGCGCTTGTGGATGTCCATCAGCCTGACCATCGCCATGTTGGCGACCTATTTTGGTTTTATCGGGGTGCTGGCCTTCAACAAGGAAATCCTGGTTCAGAAGATTGGCGAGCATGTCACCCTGGGCATTCCGGTGGGTGTGGGGGTCATTCTGGTGGCCTGGCTACTGACCGGCATCTATGTGGTTTGGGCCAACAACTATTATGACAATGTGGTCGCCGGCATGAAGAAAAAGTTGGGAGAATCCTGATGGGATCTGTCATTCAAAGCAGCCTCGGGACGCCCAACATCATCTCGATCGCCTTTTTTATCGTCTTTATCACCCTGACCCTGGGGATCACCTATTGGGCCGCCCTGCGAACCCGGACTACCCGGGAGTATTATGCCGCTGGCCGCAGTATTACCGGATTTCAGAATGGTCTGGCATTGGCTGGCGATTACATGAGTGCGGCGTCCTTCCTGGGCATTGCCGGCATGGTTTCGACCAAGGGTTTTGACGGTCTGATCTATTCGGTGGGCTGGCTGGTCGGTTGGCCGATCATCATGTTCCTGATCGCCGAACCCTTGCGTAATCTCGGCAAATTTACCTTCGCCGACGTGCTGGCCTATCGTCTACAGCAAAAACCCATCCGCATCGCCGCCTCCATCGGTGCCCTCACCACCGTTATTTTTTACCTGATCGCCCAGATGGTGGGGGCGGGTACTCTGGTTAAACTCATGTTTGGCATGACGTTTGAGTACGCGGTCATCGGCGTGGGGATCGTGATGATCATCTACGTACTCTTTGGCGGCATGCTGGCCACCACCTGGGTTCAGATCATCAAGGCCGTACTCTTGCTGGGTGGGGCCACAGTGATCGTAGTTCTGGTTCTGTCCAAGTATGGCTTCAGCCCGGTGGCCTTGTTCGACGCGGCGGCCATCAAATATGGCGACGCCGTACTCGCCCCCGGCACTCTCATCACGAACCCCTGGGATGCCCTCTCGCTGGGGTTGGCCCTGATGTTTGGTACGGCGGGTCTGCCCCATATCCTGATGCGTTTTTATACGGTTCCGGACGCCAAGGAGGCGCGTAAATCGGTATTTTACGCGACGGGTTTCATCGGCTATTTTTATATCCTGACCTCCATCATCGGTTTTGGGGCCATGGTACTGGTGGGCCGGGAAGCCATCTTGGCCATCGATAAAGGCGGCAACATGGCCGCCCCGCTGCTGGCCGAAGCCGTGGGCGGCACGCCGTTTTTGGGGTTCATTGCGGCGGTGGCCTTCGCGACCATCCTGGCCGTGGTGGCGGGACTGACGCTGGCGGGTGCCTCGACACTATCCCATGACCTCTACGTCAGCGTCATCCGTAACGGACAGGCCTCCGAGGCTGACGAGGTTCGGGTGGCCAAGATCGCAACCCTGTTCCTCGGTGCCCTGGCGGTTCTGTTGGGGATCTCCTTCAAGGGGCAAAACGTCGCCTTCATGGTCGGGTTGGCATTCGCGGTGGCCGCTAGTGGCAATTTCCCGGCGCTGTTGCTCTCCATCACCTGGGGCGGCTTCACCACCGCCGGTGCGGTCGCCAGCATCCTGGTGGGTACCGTGCTGGCTGTGGTGTTGATCATCATCAGCCCGACGGTATGGGTGGAGGTTCTTAAAAATCCGGTAGCCCTCTTTCCCCTCAAGAATCCGGCCCTGATCTCCATGGGTGCCGCCTTCCTGGTGGGATACCTGGTCTCGCTCCTCACCCATGAGGAAGATGCCGCCAGAAAATTCGAGGAAGAAAAACTGCGAACCTACCTGGGTGTCGGTTCGGAGTAATCCAGGCGATCCCTAAGAACCGCCTGCTCCGATTACATCGGGGCAGGCCGTTTGACAACTGACAGGCCAGACATGGACATTGAATTACAAGAAATCCGTGATTTTCTGGCCCTCCACCCGCCATTTTGCGAATTGCCTCCTGCGGTATTGGCGCATTTGCCAAAACGTCTATCGATTCGCTATCTGCGGCGTGGCTCGCCCTTTCCACCCCATGATGCCGATGGAGATTATCTCTACATGGTGCGTCGTGGTGCCGTAGCGCTCAGGGATGCCAATGGCGAGCTGGTGGAAAAGCTCGGCGAAGGCGGTCTGTGCTACAGGGCTTGCCAGGGAACC
>JBAXSA010000010.1:0-21179 GCA_037130945.1 Pseudomonadota bacterium
GCGGCGCAGAATGTCCTGGAGAGAGGCGCTGATAAAAAAATACTCTTGGCGCAGACGCAGTTCCCGGCCCACAGCGGTGGCATCGTTTGGATACAGTACGCGAGACAGATTTTCCGAGGCGGTCTTGTTCTCAACGGCGCGGATGTAGTTGCCCTCGTTGAAGTCTTTGAGTTCAAAATCACGGGTCGATTTGGCAGTCCACAGCCGCAGGTTGTTGACCGTCCGGGTGCCGTACCCGGGAATAGGAAAGTCGCAAGCCATCGCCATCACCTGATCGGCTTCGATCCATTGGCTGCGAAGTTGCCCCGAGTCATCCGTGAATTGCACCACCCAGCCAAAGAAATGCACCGGATAGATGACCTCGGGTCGCTGAAACTCCCAGGGATTGCCATAACGCAGCCAGTTCTCGGGGTGTTCGACCTGCCAGCCGTTTTCAATGCGCTGGGTGAACATCCCGTAATCGTAGCGAATCCCATAGCCATAACCGGGCAGATCCAGCGTTGCCAGGGAATCCAGAATACAGGCCGCCAAACGGCCCAGGCCGCCATTGCCAAGGCCGGCGTCTTCTTCAAGCACCCGCAGCCGGTCAAAGTCAATATTGACAGGCAATACCTCCCGGGCGATCTTTTCAAGGCCGAGGGCCAGCAAGCTATTGATCAGGCTACGGCCGATCAGAAACTCCAGCGACAGGTAATAAAGCCGCTTGTGGTCTTTCTGGTAATATCCGTGGAAGGTTTCCATCAGACGTTCCACCAGGCGATCCCGAATCGCATAGGTCAGACTATAGAACCAGTCCCGCTCGGTGGCGGTTTGCGGAGTTTTGCCGAGATCATAGGTCAGGTGCCGCATGATGGACTCCCTGAGGGCCACCAAATCCAGGCCTAGTGGTTCCAACTCGAAGAGTGCCGTGGGAAGTTGCGGATTGACCATGCGATGAACCTATGGAAATGTGGAAATGTGACCACTCAATGCCGGTGGGGTAACCCCCGATAGTGTAGGCGCGCCGCGAGTTTTTATCTAACCGCCACACAATCGGGCGTCGAAAACCTGAAAAATCCCGGGCGAGAAAGGGGTCATGACGAGTCTCTGACGTTGCCTTACACTACTCACTCACAAAGCCCCCCGTCACCCTGACTCGAGAACCCACAGTCCATGTCAAGCGAGCGGTTTGAGAACAAACTCAGTGCCTTCAGCCGGTGGAAAGCCGATGCGGTGCAGGCGATTGGACAATTGGGTGTCTGGCTGGATCGCCAGGGGATGGGCAGTCCGGAGAACACCCGGCGCATTCAGCAGGCCCTGGAGACACTACGCCAGGAGCGTCTGACAATCGCCTTTGTCGCCGAGTTCTCCCGTGGCAAGACCGAGCTGATCAACGCCATCTTCCTGGCCGACTACGGCCGGCGTCTGTTGCCCTCGGCCGCTGGCCGCACCACCATGTGCCCCACCGAGATTTTCTGGGATCAGGACGCAGGGCGCGCTTATGTCCGCCTATTACCTATCGAAACTCGTTATCGGGATGATTCCTTGCTGGCTTTAAAACAGCAACCCGAGGTGTGGGTCGAGAAGCCACTGGATGTCAACCAGCCCGAGCAGATGGAGGAAAGCATCCGGGAGGTCATGCGCACCCAAACCGTCTCGCTCGACGAGGCCAAGCGCCTGGGCTTGTACAGCTCGGAACTCGATGCCCTGCGAGGCCATGGCAGTTCGGACGTGGAGATTCCCGTCTGGCGGCACGCCTTGGTGAGCCTGCCGCACCCGCTATTGCGCCAGGGACTGACGATTCTCGACACCCCCGGCCTCAACGCTCTGGGGGCCGAGCCAGAGCTGACCCTCAGCCTGCTGCCCTCGGCCCAGGCGATCTTGTTTCTGTTAGCGGCCGACACCGGCGTGACCCGCTCGGATCTCGAAATGTGGCAACACCATGTCGGCACCTCGCAGAACGGACGGAGGGGCGGATTGCTGGTGGTTCTCAACAAGATCGATACCCTGTGGGACGGTTTTTGTTCAACCCGCGAAATGCTGAACGCCATTGACAAACAAAAGGCCATGACCTCCCAAACCCTCGGGGTGGACGAACGCGCCATCTTCGCGGTGTCGGCGCAGAAGGCCTGGCTCGCGAGGAGCCGGAATGACGAGTCGTTGCTCATCCGCAGCGGCATTCTGGGGCTCGAGCATTATCTTGCCAACGATCTTCTGAACGCCCGCCAGCATCTCATCATGGCCCGGATTGCCGGGGACGTTGAGCAATTGCTGGCCAGTGCCAGAACCCTGGTAGTTGCCCGGGTGGACGCCGCCAGGCGTCAGCTCGAGGAACTCGAACAACTGAGCGGCAAAAGCGAGGACGTGATCAGAAAATATCTGGATGATCTTCGTGCCCAGCAGATTCGCTATTTGCAGAGCGTTGCCCAGTTCCAGGAAAGCCGGGAGGATCTGAGGATTCAGGAAAAACTGCTACGGCGCGCCATCGACCCGGCTGCCTTGCAGGCCACCCTCACCGTGGCCCAGGCACAAATGCGGGCCAGTTGGACTACCCATGGTCTATTACGCGCCATGACGCAGCTCTTCGAGAGCCTTCGCGACCACATGCAGGCCATCGGCACCCAAAGCGAACGAACCCGCAAACTGGTTCACGCCATCTATGTGAAGTTTCAGACCGACTTTGGTTTTTCCGTCACGGAACCCAAACTACCCGCCATCATGAAACATCGGGTGGCACTGGAGCAGCTCCACGAGGAATTCGAGGTGTTTCGCACCAGCCCGATTACCGCGATGATGGAACAGAATTATCTCATCAAGCATTTTTTCATGACCCTGGTTGCGCGGGCGCAGACCCTCTTTGGCCGGGTTCAGGGGGATGTCGAGGGTTGGCTAAACACCACTCTGGAACCCCTGTTGCTGCAAATCCAGGATTATAAGGAACAAACCGAGTCGCGCCTGCAGGATCTACAGAAACTCAGCCGTTCCAAGGCCGCACTCCAGGGACGCATCGGCATTCTGCAAGAAAAACACAAGACGTTGATCCGTCAACTCGCCCAATTACAAAAACTGGACACGATGATCCACAACACCCCACCCTGAAATCCAACAATAACCCTTCTGGTGCTGGTCGATGTCTCTGGCATCTGTCAAGGTTCATCGAGCATGTCCACCAATTCGCTACTGGTCACCCGCAGGCGTTGACTCATGAGCTTGGCGATCTGGAACAGCAGACGTCCCCAAACCCGCGGGTAGCTCTGTTCGAGTTTGGCAAAGTCCCCCTGACGGAGAATAAACAGACGGCAGGCACTCTCGGCCATGGCCGTGGCGGAACGGGGCTCGGCATCCAGCAGGGCCATCTCGCCAAAACTGCGCGGTGGCCGGATGGTCGCGACAAGCCGGTCATGGCCATCCCTGGTACAGGTTTTGCGGATCAACACCCGACCCTCCGTCAAGATGGCGAGAAAATCCCCGCGATCCCCCTCTCGGAAGATCACCGTCTCCGGGACGACCGAGACAAAAGTCATATGCTGAACCAGGATTTGCAGCTCCTGCCAGGAGAAGAATTTGGCATAGATCGTACCGTCGAGGAGTTCGGTGCGTTGTTGCAAACTCAAGGTTTCCTGGGTTATCGCGGTTTGTGGCATGGCGGCAAGGATCATGGAAGGTTTGCGGAGGGTGTTGGGATTTTACCCAAGCAGGCCATTGGGAATGAATTTTTATTTTTATTTTTATTTCAGTCACCCACGGGTTTTTCTCCATGAATGACATTGCCGCCAACCACTGGCCCGTCCGGGCGCGAGGTCTTTGTAAAAACATTCCAGGCCCCGATGGGCTGCTGAGGGTGCTTTCCGAACTGGATCTCCAGGTGGCCAGTGGCGAGGCAGTGGCCATTCTGGGCGCTTCCGGGTCTGGCAAAACCACCCTGTTGGGGCTATTGGCGGGACTCGACGAACCGACCGGCGGCACCGTCGAATTGCTGGGTCAGCCCCTTGAAAGGCTTAATCAAGATCAGCGGGCACGCCTGCGGGCCGGGCGGGTTGGTTTTGTGTTCCAGAATTTTCAATTGCTGCCCGCCCTGACAGCCCTGGAGAATGTTTTACTGCCGCTCGAATTGGCGAATCATCCCAAAGCCCTGGCCAAGGCACGCGCCGCCCTGGATGCCGTGGGTCTGATGCCCCGCGCCAACCACCGGCCAGCGGCTCTGTCGGGTGGTGAACAACAGCGCGTGGCCCTGGCGCGCGCCTTCGCCCCCTGCCCCCGGGTGCTGTTCGCCGACGAACCGACCGGCAATCTCGACCGTCATACTGGCGAGCAGGTGGTGGAGCGGTTGTTCGAGCAACAACAAGCACACGGCACCACCCTGGTGCTGGTGACCCATGATGGGATCCTGGCCCATCGTTGCCACCGGCGCTTGAATCTCGACCAAGGCCGCCTCGGGGCACTGGTTCAGTTGGGTTAAAATAATAATTGTTTAAGTTCAATTAGTTACGATAATAAAGATGTCCACCCGAGCCGTTTTTGTCTATTTCGCCCGGCATTGATGGGTTACTCACACAGGTACTGCCACCGTTGTCACTCCGAAGAAAAGAGGAATCGCTGCTCAGTGTAGCGGTTCAGTGTGACAGGCTTATGACAATGACGGGATCAGCAGGTTGTGGTCATGGGATTATTAGGGAGCACCTGCGGCCATCGCACGGCGTTGGCACTCGGCCGGGCAAGTGTCGGGTTTATCGGAGGGGATGATCGGGGCAGTTTCGGGCCAACCCTGCGTCTCCTGGATCACGAGATCCGCCAAGGCCTGGATGTGGGCCGGGTGGTCGTTGAGACAGGGAATCGCCTGGTAATCCTCACCGCCGGCCGCAAGAAACAGCGTGCGGTTATGAATGGCAACTTCCTCCAGGGTTTCCAGACAATCTGCAGAAAAACCCGGGCATATCACCTGTACCCGCTTGATCCCGGCCTGAGGCCAGTCGCGCAGCGTCTCGTCCGTGTAAGGTCTTAGCCATTCCTCCCGACCGAAGCGGGATTGAAAACTCAGTGCCCAGCGGTCGGAGGGCAGATCCAGGGCAGCGGCGAGAAGACGGGCGGTTTTGTGACAGTCGCAAAAATACGGATCACCCGCCGCCAGAGTGCGGCGCGGCAAGCCGTGGAAGGACATCAGCAACCGCTCCGGGACGCCGTGCTGGGCCTGAAAACGCCGAACCGATTCGGCCAAGGCGGCCAAATAGCCCGGATGATCCGGGTAGTGCTGTACCCAGCGCAATGCGGGAATCCAGCGCCAGCGGCCCAGTTCGGCGGCCAGTGCATCGAAGGCGGTGGCGGTTGTTGTGGCGGAATACTGGGGATAGAGGGGCAGAACCAGGAGCCGTCGGACACTGGCGGCCTGGAGTTCGCGGAGTGCCTGCGGGATCGAGGGTTGGCCGTAGCGCATTCCCAAAACCACCCGGAACGGGCCACTGAGCCGTGATGCCAGAGCGTCTTGTAGGGCGTTTCGCTGACGGCGGGAGATGGCCAGCAAGGGCGATCCCTGATCAGTCCAGATGCGCTGGTAGGCCGGCGCGAGACGGGCTGGCCTAAAGGGCAGCACGAAACCATTCAGGATCAACCACCACAAGGGTCTCGGGAGTTCCACCACGCGCCGATCCCAGAGGAATTCCCGGAGATACCGGCGGATCGCCGGGGCCGTGGGAGCCTCCGGAGTGCCCAGATTGATCAGCAGTACCCCCAGACAGCCGGGATCGGCGTGGTTGAAGGGTGGGGCCGGGCTAGATGGGGTCATTGTTTTGGCCGAATTGTCAGATCGCCTAGCGAACAAAGTGGGAGTCGGCCGATAAGCCGGGTTCTGTCGTGAGCGATCATTCGTCTGGGATGCACGTCACCGCGCACCTCAAGCGGTCTACCCGGGAACTCGTGCGGGCCACACGCGACGGTCAAACCGTCTGTTCCCCTATTTGACCTTGCTCCAGGCGGGGTTTACCCTGCCACCGATGTTGCCACCGGCGCGGTGCGCTCTTACCACACCATTTCACCCTTACCGGTTCGCGAACGAACGTAGGCGGTATATTTTCTGTGGCACTTTCCGTAGGCTCACGCCTCCCAGACGTTATCTGGCGCCTTGCCCTATGGAGCCCGGACTTTCCTCCACCCCTTGCGGGACAGCGATCGCCTGGCCGACTCCCAAGTGTCAGTGTAGCATCCTTTCAAATGGCTCACCGTTCAGGGCGAACGGCACGACCAAATCCTAAACACGTTGTAGGGCCTGGATCGGCGGGGTTCGCCACAGGGATCGGCTGAGCAAAAAACCGGCCAATCCCATGCCGAGGGTGCCGCCGACAAGACCGGCGACACTCAACCAGAGATCAAAGGGAAAGACCGCATCCAAAAACTGCTGGGCAATAACTTGGCCGATCACATGGGCAAACAATACCCCGACCAGCCCCGCAATAAAACCCTGTACCGCCCATTCCAGGGCCAGCATGGCCGCCATTTGCCGGGTCGTGGCACCGAGGGTTTTTAGCACTGCGGCGTCGTTGGCGCGTTCTTCAAGCCGCGATTGCAGCCCCCCATAAAACACCAGCAGGCCGCCCGCCAGGGTGAACAGGGTTAGAAACTCAATCGCCTGGGCACCCCGTTCCAGCAGCACCCGCACCTGTTTCAAGATGGCCTCCACGTCGATCACCGTGAGGCTGGGGTAATCACGCAGCAGGGTCCGCAACCCGCCGCTCCGGCCGGGGTCGTGGTAAAAACTGGTGATGTAGGTGCGGGGTTGCTTTTCCAGATGGCCGGGAGGGGCCACGACAAAGAAATTGACCTCGAAGCTATCCCACTTGACTGCCCGCAGACTCGTCACCGGGGCCTCAATGGCCTGACCGGCGATCGTGAAGGTCAGACGGCTGCCGAGCGCAATCCCCAAACGCCCGGCGATCCCCTGTTCCACCGAGAATTCGAGCGGCGCGCCGGGGGCCCACCAGCGGCCCTGAATCACCCGGTTGCCGGCTTGGGGTTGCGTGGCTTCGCCGAGGTTGAACTCACGGGCGGCTAATTGCCGGGTGCGTTCCTCGTCGTAGTGTTCTGGCTCTACCGGATGACCCTCGATGGCCGTCAGACGGGCGCGGGACATGGGATAAAGCCGGGGCTGGGGAACCCCCGCCTGGATCAGCCGCGCCCGGAGGGATTCGACCTGATCGGGCTGAATGTTGATGAGAAAGCGGTTGGGGGTGTCCGGGGGAAGGCTGGCGCGCCACAGGGTCAGCAGGTCGTGATGGACGAAGGTCAGAAACAGCAGGGCGGTGAGGCCGAGCCCAAAGGCCGCTACTTGGAGCAGGGTTGCCCCGGGGGCCCGGGCATTGACAGCCAGGGCATGACGGGCAAGACCGCGTGCCAGAGGTGTCAACCACCCCAGGCTTCGCAGCAACAGCCACCCCACGCCGGTCAGAACCATCAGCGCCACCGCGACCATCGGCAGCACCGTAAGTGCTAGCGCGAGATCCCGGGTCTGCCAGATCGCCAGCGCGGTGAAGGCCGCCAGCGCCAGGCCGCCGGTGGCAAGCGAGGTGGGAGAAGGGGGTGGCAGATCCTGCCGTAAAACTCGCAAGGGCGCGATCCGGGGGAGTTCCCACAGGGGGGGCAGCGCAAAACCCAGGGTCGTCAGCAGGCTGGTCAGAAGTCCCGCCAGCATTGGGTCAAGGGTGGCATCGGGCAGTTCGGGGGCAAACCAGCCTCTGCCAAAATACGCCAGCCCTCCCTGAAGCAGCCAACCCGCCATGCCACCCAAAAGACCGGCACTGAGGCTCAACCCCAACAACCCCGGCAGATGACGGCGAATCAGCCAGCTCCGGGTCGCCCCCAGGGTGCGGAGGATGGCGATGCCGTCGGCCTGGCGGCGCACAAAACGCCGGCTCGCAAGCGCCACCGCAGCCCCGGCCACCAGCACGCTGACCAGCCCGGACAACCCCAGCAGGCGTTCCATGCGCTCCAGCGCCGCTCGCCATTCGGGACGGCCCTGGCGGCTATCCAGACGCCGGGCACCGGCTGGGAGGTGGCTCGTCAACCACTGGTCAAAATCGGCGACGGGTGCCGCCGCACCCGCCACCAACAACCGGTGGGTGACCCGGCTGGCGGGAGTGACCAGCCCGGTGGCCGGTAGGTTTTCAAGGGGCACTATCACCCGGGGCGCAAACTGGAAGAGTTGGCTGCCGCGTACCGATTCCTCCTCGATCAGGCCGGATAGCTCAAAACTCGCCTCACCCAGGGTCACCATGCCGCCCGGCGGGAGCGAAAGACGTTCCGGCAGGTCTGGGTCGGCCCACAGGGTGCCGGGGGCGGGGAGACTGCCAGACGGCGGGCCGCTGCTGTCCAGGCGGCGTGCCCGCAACGTGCCACGCAGGGGATAACCAGATTCTACGGCCTGAATCTCGACCATCTCAAAACCCTGTGCGCTGGCCAACATGCTGGGAAAGCTGAGGGTGCGGGTGATGTTGAGCTGGTGCCGGGTGGCCTCGATGGCCAGGTTGTCCGGCAACGGATTGGCGGATTCCACCACCAGGTCAGCCCCGAGCATGGCGTTGCCTTGGTGATCCAGGACGAGCCGCACCCGATCAGTAAAAAAACCCACGGTACTCACCGTGGCTGCGGCCAGAAACAGGGCCATAAAAAATAGACCAAACCCGTCACCCCGCCAGCGCTGGAAGGTTGGAGTAAGGATTTTATAGCCGGCAATAACTTCCCGAATTCCCCACCCTAGCCCCAATGCTGTTGACTTAAGCCACATCGCGTAATTGCTCTTGTTTTTTTCGATGTGTTTTCCATTTGTTAACAGGTCGTTTGTTGATGCGTGGAGCGGGAGGTCTGGTTTTTTTGGCGTACTGGCCACCAGCGTAAAGTCGCGCAAGGCCGGTGCAACAGGAGCCGGGGCATCCTGCCCCGGTTTATCCGGTGCGGGACGCTCCGGCTCCTTTCTGCGTGGTTTTACGCGGGTGGCCCGGCCCCCTACCAGGTCGAAAACCATCGCCCGGCGGTATCTGGATCTGCTGCTCGGCCAGTAGGGAAGGGCGGTTGTTGTTCCGCCCTCCACAGAGGGTAATTACTGGCTATCCAGGGCCTGATAATAGCCCATGAGGATTTGCGCGACCTCGGGACGGGAAAACTCGGGTGGTGGGGCAAGACCCTTGCCGAGCATCTCGCGAACCCTGGTACCAGACAGGGCGACAAAGTCTTCCTTGGTGTGGTCGGGAGCCTCGCACATCATTACCACCTTGTTCAGCTTCTTGGAGTAAGCGGTGTTGTCGGCGCGGAAGATCTGAATGTCCAAGGCACCCGCCGGCACTTCCGTGTCGAAAATGGCCTGGGCGTCGAAGGCACCGTAGTAGTCGCCCACCCCGGCATGGTCACGGCCGATGATGAAGTGGGTAGCCCCCATGTTCTGGCGGAAATAGGCGTGCAGCACCGCCTCGCGGGGGCCGGCATAGAGCATGTCGAAGCCATAGCCGGTGATCATCGCGGAATTGGGCGGGAAATAGAGTTCCACCATCTTGCGAATGGCGGCGTCGCGCACCGGAGCGGGAATGTCGCCTTCCTTGAGTTTGCCGAGCAGCATGTGAATCACGAGACCATCGCAGTTGAGACGATCCATGGCCATCTTGCACAGCTCCTCGTGGGCGCGGTGCATGGGGTTACGGGTCTGGAAGGCGGCGATCTTCTTCCAGCCGCGCTCCATGATCTCGTTGCGAATCTCCACCGCAGTCCGGAAGGTGTCGGGAAAGTCCGTCTGGAAATAGGAGAAATTCAAAACCTGAATCGAGCCTGAAACGGCCATCCGGCCCTGGGAGAAGAAGGTCTTGACCCCCGGATGCTCTCTGTCCTGGGTACGATAGACCTTGTCGCTCATTCGCTGCATTTGGTCTTCGCTGACCTCCTCGATAGCCTCGACCTCCATGATCGCCAACACCGGATGACCTTCGACGTTTGGGTCGCGGAGCGCAATCCGCCGGACACCCCGGATGGCCTCGACGCTGGGCAGCAGACAAAGCACGGGAACCGGGAAGAAGCGGCCGTCGCTCATGCGCAAGGTTTCCGCGCAGCCCATGGCATCGGCGACATTCATGAAACCGCGCAAGGGCGTAAAATACCCCCCGCCCATCATGACCGCGTTGCCGGCAGCCTGAGAGCTAATGATGACCGACGGCAGACTCTCGGCCTCATGGGTCAAAGCGTGGTGACGTTCGGAATCGTAGACGAATAGGGGATGAAGCTCGGTGGAGCCGACCGGTTTGATCATGGATTTTCCTCTTCTATTAGGTTGAAGTCTGGCCTGGGACGACTTAAAAAGGCGACCGGGCGTCACCCTACCACAATCGCGGCCCTTGCCGCCCGCAAACCTTTTTATGCTGGCAACAAGGCCTCTAACGGTCGGTCAGGCCGGAGCGGCCGAGACCGACCACAGACGTTCTAGCTGATAGTAGTCACGAATGGCGGGTTGCATGACGTGCAGTACCACACCATCAAGATCCACCAATGCCCATTCGCCGTCCTTGAGCCCTTCCATCCCCAGCGGCGGTTCGCCGGCCTCTTTGGCACGGAAGGCCACCGATTCGGCAATCGCCTTGACATGCCGGTTCGAGTTGCCACTCGCCACCACCATCAGGTCGGTGATGCTGGTCTTGCCACGCACATCCAGTATCTGGATATCCCTGGCCTTGAGGTCTTCCAGGGTGGCCAAAACCAGGTCTTTTAAATCATCAAGCGTCATTCAGAATACTCGCAAAAGGCGGTTATCACCGCATCGCATCAAAACACGTCGTCGCGGGGTTGACAACCATAGAGACCCAGTTCCTGGATGCGCTCGATCACGGTATCGGGCAACAGAAAGTGCGGATCACCCCCATCCCGGAAAAGTTTTCGCACCAGAGTCGAGGCGATTTCCATCTGGGTGACCAAGACCCGGAGGATGCGCCCTTGAGGCCGGTATCGCAAGGCCATGGGATCATGGGCAATGCGCTCCGCGACCCACTGGTTGAGCGGCGAGCCCCAGGTCCTGCCGGATCCGGGACGCTGCATGATGACCACATGGGCGAGGTCGAAAACCCTCAAGGGCTCCCGCCAATCGGGCATGCCTTCGAAGGCATCTACGCCCATCAACAGGCACAGAGGCACCTCGGGGCCCAGATCTTCTCGCAACGAGGTCAGGGTATCGACCATGTAGGAGGCGCCGCCCCGGCGGATCTCCCGATCATCCAGCACCAACCCTCGCTGGTTGGCGATGGCCCGTTTCACCAGTTCGCAGCGATGTGCGGTACTGGCCAGTGGCTGCTCCCGGTGAACCGCCTCGTTGAGCGGGACAAAACGCACTTCCTGAAGGCCCAGACGGTCGCGAACTTCGACCGCCGAGCGCAGATGGCCCAAGTGGATGGGATCGAAGGTGCCGCCCAGAATGCCGATCATGATGGCCGTGCCTCAATCCTAAGTCCGAATATGACCATCACCGAGGACGATGAATTTTACCGAGGTCAGGCCTTCCAGGCCGACCGGCCCGCGGGCGTGGAACTTGTCGGTCGAAATGCCGATCTCGGCCCCCAGGCCATATTCAAAACCGTCGGCGAAGCGGGTGGAGGCATTGACCATCACCGAACTCGAATCCACCTCCCGGAGAAAACGCCGCGCATGGGTGAAATCTTCCGTGATGATGCTGTCGGTGTGTTGAGAGCTGTAACGGGTGATGTGATCCATGGCTTCATCCAGCCCCGCCACCACCCGGATCGAGAGAATCGGCGCCAGATATTCCGTGGCCCAGTCGGCCTCGACAGCGGCGAGGCAGCGCTCCCCGAGCAGCGCCTGGGTGGCGGCACAGCCCCGCAATTCGACTCCCTTTTCCCAATAGGCCTCTGCCAGGCGCGGTAAAATCCGATCCGCCACCCCTTGGGCCACCAGCAGCGTTTCCAGGGTGTTACAGGTGCCGTACCGTTGGGTCTTGGCGTTCAGGGCGACGGTGAAGGCCTTGTCGAGATTGGCCGTGTCGTCGATGTAGACGTGACAGATACCATCCAGATGCTTGATGACGGGTACTCGGGCCTCGCGGCTGATGCGCTCAATAAGACCCTTGCCACCCCGGGGAATAATCACGTCGATGAATTCGGGCAGGGTAATCATCGCCCCCACGGCCGCCCGGTCGGTGGTGGCGACAACCTGTACGGCGGTTTCCGGTAGACCTGCCGCACGCAAGCCCCGCCGCACGCAAACCGCGATCGCCTGGTTGGAGTGAAAGGCCTCCGAGCCGCCGCGCAGCACCGTGGCGTTGCCGGACTTCAGGCACAGGATCGCGGCATCCACGGTTACATTTGGCCGAGACTCGTAGATGATCCCGACCACCCCCAGGGGCACGCGCATCCGGCCTACCTGGATGCCGGAGGGCCGGTAGTTGAGGTCGAAGATCGTCCCCACCGGATCGGGCAGGGCCATGACCTGGTGAATCCCCTCGATCATCACGTCGAGAGTCTTGTCCGAGAGGGTCAGGCGATCCATCAAGGCCGGTGCCAGCCCCTTGGCCTGACCGGCGGCGAGATCCTCGCGGTTGGCGGCCTTGAGGGTTTCACGATGGGCGGCCAGTTCCGCCGCGAGGGCCGCGAGAGCCTGATCCTTCTGGCGGGTGGTGGCGGCGGCCAGAATGCGCGAGGCCGCCCGGGCCTCCTGGCCCAGACTGCGAAGGGCGGTGACGATGTCAGTCATGGGGGGGGGGTCTCGACGGAGGTAAAGGGGAATTTTCGCGACAGGATAACATCAACCCAGGGTTCGGGAGTTGTTCCCCGCCCTCATGTCCCCTAGAATGGTCGGCTTTCCCAATCCCAATCCCTAACCCAGGCCTATGAGGGGCGATCATGAAGGAAGGCATCCACCCTAATTACAAAGAGATGAAGGTCGTCTGTAGCTGCGGCAACGCGTTTACAACCTCATCGACTTTGGGACACGACCTGCACATCGAGGTGTGTTCTGCCTGCCACCCATTTTATACGGGTAAGCAGAGGCTCATCGATACCGCTGGCCGGGTCGACAAGTTTCGCAAGAAGTACGGCCGTTAAGGCGCGGCCTCACACGATCCCAGGGGGTTCCTGGGTGCGGGGCGGGTGGCACCACCCACTGGTTTTTTTGTGCGCGCTGGCCGTGCCCGGGGCACCCTGGGCCGCCTGCCCGACGGATGTCCAGGCACCCTTGGCGCGGGTCAATCGTGTCACGGATGGCGACACCCTGGTGCTGGAGAATCAAACCAAGATCCGCCTGCTGGGTCTGAACGCCCCGGAGATTTCACATCCAGGCAAGGCCGGGGAGCCCCTCGGCGAGGACGCCCGGTCGCGTTTGCAAGCGCTGGTGGCCGAATCCGGTCAGCGGGTGCGCTGGCGCACCGATGAAGAAACCACCGACCGCTATGGCCGCCGCCTGGCGTTTCTTTACTCGCCGGACGGGCGGGATCTGGGGGAACGGTTGCTGGAAGAAGGGCTGGCCTGGCATATTGTCGTACCCCCCAACACCGCCCACGATACTTGCCTCCGGGAGGCCGAGGATCGCGCCCGGACGGCCCGGCGGGGGGTGTGGGCCCAGAAAAACCCGGTGCCATCCGCCCGATCCCTCGGTCGATCCACCGATGGCTTTTTCCGTCTGGTGTCCGGTACCGTGACCCGAATCGTCCAGGCCCGCCAGACGGTGGGGCTGGAAGTGGATAACACTTTGATGCTATGGGTACATCGCGACGATCTGCCGGCTTTTGGGGGTGATCAGCCGGATCGCTGGGCCGGGCGCCGGGTCGAGGCGCGGGGCTGGCTGCAAAGCGGACGCGATGGGCCGCGCATGACGGTGCGCCACCCGGCGATGCTGCACCGCGTAAATTAGCAGGTCATTAGCAGGTCATAAAGAGATTCGCATCTCCGCGCCCTTGGGAAAATCTCCCGACAGTCCCCCGATGAATAACCTCGTCTCCCTCCTCACCAAGGGTAACCCCTGGCCAGCGCGCCTCGATCTCCTCCAGAGTACCACCGGTCTGTTCCTCGGGGTGTTTCTCTGTGTGCATACCTTTCTTGTGGCCTCCATCCTATTGGGTCCTGAGGCTATGTGGCGGGTCTCACGGTTTTTCGAGGGCTATTATTTTTTTGGACGATCCTACCCGGCGTTGGTGGTGATTTTTGCCGCTGTGGTGTTCCTGGTCTTTATCACCCATGCCGCTGCGGCCCTACACAAGTTTCCCGCCAACTCACGCCAGTGGATTTTTTTTTGGCGTCATGCCCGTACTTTTCGTCATACGGATACCACCCTGTGGCTGGTTCAGGTGGTGACCGGTTTTTTGCTATTTCTTCTGGGCCCGATTCATCTTTATGCCGTTCTCACCCATCCGGCCCAGATCGAGCCTTTGGGTGCCTCGGATCGGGTCTGGAGCGGTATTTTTTGGCCACTGGATCTGTTGCTCATTCTGGTGGTAGTACCCCACATGTGCATAGGTCTCTATCGTCTGGCCCTGAAGTGGTGTTGCGCCACAGGTTATTTCCGAATCCTCACGCGCCGGGCCATGTGGCTGGCCTGCGCGCTATTCCTGTCCCTGGATCTGGCATCCCTGGGTACCTACATTCGCATCGGTATCGAACATGCCCCGCATGTCGGTGAGCCCTATGTTCCGGAACCTCTTTTTCGCTAGTTAAACAGGGATGCCATGCTCACTGTAAGAAACCCTTACACCTCGGCCGTGCTAGCCACGTTGCCATTTGCTACCCCCCATGATCTGCACGAGAGCCTTGATCGTGCCAGCCAGGCTTTTGCAAAATGGCGGCACTCCAGTTCCTGGGAGCGTGCCCAGCTCCTAATCCATGTGGCGTCGCAACTGGAGTCACGACGCCAGGAGTTCGCCGAACTGATCCGCGACGAGGCGGGGAAGCCCATTTCCTACGCGGTAGCCGAGGTGGATCGGGCGCTGGGTGTTCTGCGCTGGGCTGCAGCCGAATCCCAGCGCTTCGGGGGCGAGTTGCTCCGGCTTGACACGAACGCGACGGGACGCCAAGGCTTCGGCATCCACACCCGCTTTCCCCGGGGCGTGGTGCTTGGGATCACGCCGTTCAATTTTCCCCTCAATCTCGCGGTACACAAAATCGCACCGGCGATCGCTTGCGGTTGTGCGATCATCCTCAAACCATCGCCTGCCACCCCGCTGGTGGTTCAGCGCTTTGCCTCGTTTTTTGATGCCGTGCCTGGCCTGGTTGAAGTGGTGCTTCCCGATGACGCTGGGGCGATTCTTCTCACGCAAGCGCGCGAGTGCGCGATGATCTCGTTCACGGGATCGGCGCACGTCGGCTGGAGCATCCGCCGGCAGGCACCCGAGAAGCCCGTCACCCTCGAACTTGGGGGAAACGCCTGGGTGATCGTGCTTGAAGATATACCCGCAGCGCTGTATCCAGGAATAGCCCGCCGGATCGCCAACGGTGCCTTTGGGTACGCGGGCCAGTCGTGCATCTCGGTTCAGAACGTCGCGGTCGCAAGCCCGATCTGGCAGCCATTCAAGGCAGCACTCTCGCGGGCGACAGAGGAGACCCGGTTCGGAGATCCGCGTATTGCCGATGTGATCTCTGGTCCCTCGATCAACCCACAAGCCGCCGGGCGTATTCACAGCGAACTTGGGAAAATAACTGCGGATAGCGAGCGGATCGTTTCCCGCGCACGTCAGGGTGAAGCCGTTGCGGGCGTTGTGCCGCCAAATCTCGTGCTGATGCCGGAACTGGGCCCGCCGGGTCAGGATATACCCGTAGTTCAGGAAGAGATTTTCGGTCCGGTGATGACGGCACGCAGTTTTTCCAGTATGCCGGATCTGATCCAGCAAATTAACAGCAGTCGCTACGGGTTGCAAGCCGGTGTCTATACGCAAAATCTCGCGGCCATCGAGCAATTTTACCGGGAACTCAACGTCGGCGGCCTCGTCGTCAACGAGGTGCCGACCACCCGTTACGACCACCAACCCTACGGTGGCGTCAAGGATAGCGGCGAGGGACGCGAGGGTGTCCGGTACGCGATGGACGAGATGACGGTTTCAAAATGGCTGGCCCTTTCATCACAAGTTGTGATCTGATGAAAATACACCATAGCGACGTATTGATCATCGGTGGCGGGCTGGCTGGATTGCGTACTGCTCTGGGTGTAGCGCGCCGGGGGTTGACGCCTCTGGTTTTGTCCTTGGTGCCGGTCAAACGTTCCCACTCGGTGGCAGCCCAGGGAGGCATGCAGGCCAGTCTTGGCAACGGTGATCGCAGCGCCGACGACAATGAAGACAGCCACTTCGAGGATACGGTACGGGGTAGCGACTGGGGGTGTGATCAGCGGGTCGCCCGCTTGTTTACCCATGTCGCCCCCAAGGCGGTGCGCGAGCTGGCTGCCTGGGGTGTGCCTTGGAGCCGGATACGGGCCGGAACCCGCGAGATGGTCATGGATGGTGTTCGCCATCCCCTGGTTGAACCGGCCATCGCCCATGGCCTGATCGCTGCCCGGGATTTCGGCGGTACCCGAACCTGGCGCACTTGCTATACCTCGGATGGCACCGGTCATGCCATGCTCTACACCCTGGGTGACCGGGCCGTAGCCGAGGCCATCCCAGTCCATGAACGCCAGGAGGCCCTCGCGCTGATCCATGACGGCCATCGCTGTTACGGCGCGGTGGTGCGCAACTTGGTCACGGGAGAATTGGTTGCCTACCTGGCGCGTGCGACCGTCATCGCCAGCGGCGGCTATGGTCGGCTCTACGGGGTCTCAACCAATGCCCTCATCAATGAAGGTATGGGCACCGCGCTGGCCTTGGAGACCGGCCTGGCCCAACTGGCCAATCTGGAGGCCGTCCAGTTTCATCCCACCGCCATTGTTCCCGCCGGCATTCTGGTCACCGAAGGCTGCCGCGGCGATGGGGGACTGTTGCGCGACGCCACCGGCTATCGCTTCATGCCTGACTACGAGCCTGAAAAAAAGGAACTCGCCTCCCGGGATGTGGTTGCCCGACGCATGGCCGAGCATATCCGCCGTGGCCGGGGAGTCGCCTCTCCCTATGGTGACCATCTGTGGCTCGACATCACGGTTCTCGGGGCAGCTCACATCAACCGCAACCTGCGTGAAGTCCAGGAAATCTGCCGGTATTTTTTAGGCATCGACCCTTCCCGGGAGTGGATTCCAGTGCGTCCCACCCAACACTATTCCATGGGTGGCATCCGTACTGACCAGCGGGGCGCGAGCCCAACCCTAACCGGGCTGTTTGCCTGTGGTGAGGTGGCCTGCTGGGATCTCCACGGGTTTAATCGCCTGGGTGGCAACTCGGTGGCCGAGACTGTGGTCGCGGGAATGCTAGTTTCTGAATATATCGCCGATTTTTGCGCCTCGCCCGCCGGGGAGATGACCTGCGCCACTGGCCTGGTACGGGAATCTGTTGAGCGGGAACAGGCACGCCTGAACGCCCTGCTGGCGGGATCCGGTGGCGAGGATCCGGTCGCCATACGGCGTCGCATGGAGACCCTCTTGATGACCTCGGCAGGATTATTTCGGAGCGGATCCGAACTGGAACGAACTGTAGAAGAACTCCGGCAACTGCTTCATCGGACGCAACGAGTACGGGTTCGCACCCAAGACCATGCCGCGAATCCCGAACTGGTCGCCGCCTATCGCCTGCCGCGAATGCTCAAACTCGCCCTGACCATTGCCCTCGGGGCGCTTCAGCGCACCGAAAGCCGTGGGGCCCATTACCGCGAAGATTACCCGGCGCGCAATGACCGTGACTGGCTCTGTCGAACCCTGGCGGTCTGGAAGGATCCAGCGGCGGATCTGCCAGAGTTGCACTACGAACCCTTGGCGGTGAATGACATGGAACTGCCACCGGGTTTTCGCGGGTACGGGGCACAAAACCTCATCGAACACCCCGATGCCGCCCGCCGTCAAGCCGAAGTCGATGCCCTGCGCGCTCGTTTCCCCGATCCCGCCCTGTGCCAGGCAGCCCTGTTACCCTATCAGCACCTACTACCCGAGTGCTATCGTGGCCCCAACCAGCGCCTCGTTCATGCGACGGCCCCGACCCCGAAAACCCGGCCATGAAAAACGGACGTCGCCTGACCCTGCGCATCTTTCGCCACACCCCGGGTGTTCCGGAAAGTCTGCCCCATCACGACACCTTTACCCTGGACGAAACCCCGGGTATGACGCTGTTTCTGGCGCTGACCCACATCCGTGACGAGCGGGATCCTTCGATCAACTTCGATTTTGTGTGCCGCGCCGGGATCTGTGGCAGTTGCGCGATGGTGATCAACGGCCAACCCGGTCTGGCCTGTCGAACTCTCACGGCAAGTCTGCCCGATACCATCACGCTCTTGCCACTCCCCGGTTTCGCGCTAATTGCCGACCTTTCGGTAGACACTGGCCGCTGGATGCGGGGTCTGACTGAACGCCTTGAGGCCTGGGTTCACCTGGCCTCCGAGCCCGACCTGGATGCCCGGGAGATGCCCATGGATCCCGACCTGGCGGAACAGATCTACGAACTGGATCGCTGTATCGAATGTGGTTGTTGCATCGCCGCCTGTGGTACCGCCCGGATGCGGGAGGATTTTCTGGGAGCAGTGGGTCTTCTCAAGATCGCCCGTCTGCGTCTGGATCCTCGGGATAGTCGTGATGATGCCTATTATTACGAAGTGGTAGGCGATGATCGCGGAGTGTTTGGCTGCATGACTCTGCTCGGCTGCCAGGATGTTTGTCCCAAGGGGCTGGCGTTACAGACTCAGATCGCCTTTCTACGGCGCAAGATGGCGCGTCGGTTCCACAAGACTGGGCCATATGAATAGCAGATGATACAGAGCCTCCGTACTTATATAATAGCCATGCCTCATGGTATAGTCGCCGAGTGTGAGTGTATGAATGTTGGAACAACATTGTTTGTGGAGAAAACCTAAAAATGAAGATCGGTGTTCCCAAGGAAATCCATCCAGAAGAGACGCGCGTTGCGGCGACGCCGGAAACCGTCGCACAGCTGCGAAAATTAGGCTTTGAAGTCGCGATCGAGGCGGGGGCTGGCACCGCCGCGAGCTTCCCCGACGCTACCTATCGAGAACAAGGTGCCGAGATCGTTGAAGATCTCCGGGCACTATGGGCACAGTCAGACATTGTGCTTAAGGTGCTGGCTCCCGAGAACCATCCAGCACTTGGGGTTCACGAGGTGGATTTGCTGCCCCAGGGTGCCACGCTCATTAGTTTCATTTGGCCGGCACAAAATCCGGATCTGATGCAGCGTCTGACCACACGTCAGGCCACGGTGCTGGCCATGGACTGTGTCCCACGTATCTCCCGGGCGCAAAAACTGGATGCCCTGAGTTCCATGGCCAACATCGCCGGTTATCGTGCGGTCATTGAGGCGGCCAATTGTTTTGGCCGCTTTTTTACCGGCCAGATAACTGCTGCGGGTAAAGTTCCCCCCGCCAAGGTGATGGTCATTGGGGCCGGGGTAGCGGGACTCGCCGCCCTTGGCACCGCCAATGGTCTAGGTGCCATCGTGCGTGCCTTCGACACCCGTCCCGAGGTCAAGGAACAAGTGGAAAGCATGGGCGCGGAATTCCTTGAGCTGGACTTCAAGGAGGAGGGGTCTGGCACGGGTGGCTACGCCAAAGTGATGAGCCCGGAATTCATCAAGGCAGAAATGGAACTGTTTGCCCTGCAGGCCCGGGAGGTGGACATTATCATCACCACAGCCCAGATTCCCGGCAAAAAAGCTCCGCTTTTAATCACTGCGGACATGGTCAAGTCCATGCGTCCAGGGAGTGTCATTGTCGATCTAGCGGCGGTTCAAGGCGGTAATTGTGAACTGACCGAGCCAGGCCAATCCGTGGTTAAGCATGGGGTTGCCCTCATCGGTTATTTTTCCCTGCCGACCCGTTTACCCACCCAGGCCAGCCAGCTTTACGGCACCAATCTGCGTCACCTGCTCACCGAGCTGTGCCCGAAAAAGGACGGACGCATCGATGTGAATATGGCTGACGATGTGATTCGTGGTACCACCGTAATCAAGGACGGTGAAATTACTTGGCCACCTCCACCGCCCAAGATTCAGGCCATCTCAGCCCCCAAGCCGGTGGCCTCTGGGTCACTGCCAAAACCCAAGGAAGAGACCCACGAGGGTTGGGGAAGTGCCCTACTCATGGGGGTTTGCGTTCTGTTGCTGGCGGGCCTGGGTCTGAAGGCACCCCCGGCTTTTCTGGCTCATTTCACGGTTTTTATACTCGCTTGCTTCGTGGGTTATATGGTGGTCTGGAACGTCAGTCACGCCCTGCACACCCCGCTGATGAGCGTGACCAACGCCATCAGCGGCATCATCGTCATCGGTGCCCTGTTACAGGTGTCGCAACCTGATATTCTGGTTCGGGCATTGGCGGCGTTCGCCGTACTCATCGCCACGGTCAACGTGTTTGGTGGTTTCTTCGTGACGCAGCGCATGCTGCAAATGTTCAGAAGGTAGGAGAGTTTCTAATGACCGAAGGATTACTGACCGCAGCCTATCTGGCTGCCAGCGTTTTGTTCATTCTCGCACTGGGTGGGCTGAGTCACCAGGAAACCGCCCGTCGCGGTAATGTCTATGGCATGGTCGGCATGGCGATTGCCTTGCTGGCCACCATCGCGGGCAGCCAGGTCACCAGTTACGGAATTGTTGGTGCCTGTATGCTGGTTGGTGCCGTGGCCGGTATGGCTGTGGCGTCCCGAGTGCAGATGACCGCCATGCCGGAGCTGGTTGCCATTCTGCACAGCTTCGTGGGTTTGGCGGCGGTGCTAGTGGGTTTTGCCAATTATCTGGATCCCTCGCAACATGGGCGGTTCATCGCTACAGAGCAGACTATCCACAATGTGGAGATCTATCTCGGGGTTCTAATTGGTGCCATCACCTTTACCGGCTCCGTGATTGCCTTTGGCAAGTTGAGCGCCCGCATCACCAGCAAGCCTCTGTGCCTGCCGGCGCGCCATTGGCTGAACCTGGCGCTGGGGCTAGTCTGCATCTGGTTGGGGGTGGTCTTTGTCGGTGCCGATACCACGACGGCAGGTTTGATGCCTTTGGTCGTCATGACCCTACTCGCCAGCCTCTTCGGCGTACACATGGTGATGGCCATTGGCGGAGCGGACATGCCGGTCGTGATCTCCATGCTTAATAGCTACTCTGGATGGGCGGCGGCGGC
>JBAXSA010000011.1:0-21035 GCA_037130945.1 Pseudomonadota bacterium
AACTCACCGAAGGCCTGCTGGTGGAAGACGTGCAACGGGTCGCCTCGGTCATGGCAGAACTCAAGCGTCTGGGCGTCACCTTCTCGCTCGATGATTTTGGCACAGGGTATTCTTCGCTGATCTATCTCAAGCGTCTGCCGCTCGATCGGCTCAAGATCGACCAACGTTTCGTGCGCGATATTCCCGCTGATCCCGACGATTGTGCGATCGTCCAGGCCATCATCGCGTTGGGCCAAAGTCTTCGCCTGCAAGTCATCGCCGAGGGTGTGGAGACCGATGTCCAGCGGGATTTTCTCGCCAGCCTCGGTTGTCGGATCTATCAGGGCTATCTGTTCGGCCGACCAGTACCCATCGCGGATCTGACGGCATTTTTAATTTGATTTAGATCAAATCGGATTTATCCTACCTTCCTCGGGCTGTGCATGGCCCAAAAATGCCCCTTTGACAACCAACACCGATGACAGACACCCCGCCAGACCGTCACGACGATAGAAACACCGGACTTCCACTGGTGAGCATCGCCCTCGCGCCCGAGGGTGAAAGGCCCCGCTTTGAGTTTCGGATACCCCAGGAGAAATTGCTGGCCTTGCTGGTCGAGAGCGATCCCGCAGATGCCGAGGTCATCCGGACGATGTTGGCGAACGTAACCATAGACCACCCCTTTCGCCTGCGGGTCACCAACCAACTCTCCTCGGCCCTGGAACGGCTGCGGGCGGGGGGGGTCGATCTGGTACTTCTGACGCTGGACTTGCCGGATAGCCAGGGACTGGCGACACTGGACGCCTTGCAGCAGGCCGCTCCGGATCTGCCCATGGTGGTGCTGACCACGCAACACGACGAGCGCCAGGGGATCGAAGCCTTGCATCACGGTGCCCAGGACTATCTGGTCAAGACCGGGCTCAACAGTGCGCTGCTGGTTCGAGCCTTGCGCTACGCCTACGAGCGCAAGTACCTGGCCCGCGCCCTGGAACAGGCTTGGCGCAATCGGCAACATCAGTGGTACAGCGCCGAGGTTGCCCGATGCTATCAGTGCTATCGCTCAAAGCTACCCCTGGCAACAGAATCTTGCGCGACCTGTGACCTGCCAAAGGATGAGACCCTGGTCGAGACAAAATACCGTGAGTTGATTTACCACTCCGTGCGACGACTGAGGGCAGGCGAGGATGACCTGCACGGGTACGATCAATCTATCGCCGGGCTATTGGCCGCCAGGGGCTACGGTGCCCGCGAAGTGGCAAGATTTCACCAGCATGTCTTGAAAGAATACGGGGAAAGATCCTTGCCAGTCGTGGAACGGGAGTTTTCAATGGACGCCCGGCTGGTTTTAATCAGGGTGTTGGGACGCCTGGCGGATATCTACCGCGATTGGGCAATGAAATTCACGAATAGTGGAGAACCGGACTAATGGCAGCGGACTTCAAATTTACCCTGATCTTCTTTGGGGAGAATATCCCCGGTGGCGAACTGAAAAAACCACTGGAGCGACTCGTCGAATTGGCGGGAAAAACCTGCGAGCTGGAGCTAATTGATCTCTCGATCCAGCCAGAGGCGGCGGTTCAGTATCATGTCCTGGCTACCCCGCTGTTGATCCGAAGCAATCCGCTGCCGATCCGCAGGTTTATCGGTCATCTGACCGACTCGAAACGGGTGGCCCGGGCCCTCGGCATTGATTTGGATCCGGCAATTTAAGTGCATACGTGGAGGCGTCAAGCGTGAAAAATTTATCAAAATTGGATATTCAGGCACCGGTCAAAATGCCCACCGGCATCGAGGGATTTGAGCACCTGTCGATGGGTGGGCTTCCCCAAGGGCGCACCACCCTCCTGGTCGGTACCTCGGGATCGGGCAAGACCATCTTTGCCGCTGAGTTTCTCTACCGGGGTATCGCACAATACGGCCGCCCCGGGGTGTTCGTGACCCTGGAGGAAAAGCCGATCGAAATCATGCGCAATGTCAAGCGCCTCGGTTGGGATCTGGTGGATCTCATCGCCAAGAATCAACTTGTCTTCGTTGATGGCTCCCCCGACCCCATTCCGGCCGAGGAAGTCGGCCGCTACAACCTGGAAGGACTGATCTTGCAGGTTCGTCAGGCGATCTTGCAGATCAAGGCCGATTTGGTGGTGATTGATTCCATTGGTTCGCTATTTCACCAGTTTTCCGATACCTCCAAGGTGCGTCTGGAAATCTTCCGGATTACCGAAGTGATGCGGGAATTGGGTGTGACCACCCTGATGACCGCCGAGCGCCTCGACGAATATGGCCATATCTCGCGCCACGGCGTGGAAGAATTTGTCTCAGACAACGTCATCGTCATGCGCAATGTCCTGTCCGAGGAAAAATGCCGCCGCACCATCCAGGTTCTGAAGATGCGCGGCGATGTGCATTCCAAGGGAGAATATCCCTTCACGATCAGCAACACCGGCATCACGATTCTGCCGTTGTCGGCCATGGAGCTCACCCAGGAGTCTTCCAATGATCGCAACGGCACCGGCAACCCCGATCTTGACCTCATGACCAACGGCGGCATCTTCCGGGATTCGATCTTCCTGGTCAGTGGACCGACCGGCGGCGGTAAGACCCTGATGTCCGCCATGTTTGCCGCCGAGGGTTGCCGCACCGGCGAGAAGGTCTTGCTACTGGCCTACGAGGAATCCCGCGAGCAATTGTTGCGCAACGCCTCTTCCTGGGGCATCAATTTTTCCAAGTGGGAACAGGAAGGGCTGTTGCGGATCGTCTGCCAATACCCCGAAGCCATGGGGCTTGAGGATCATCTCCTGGTGATTCGCCGCGAGATCCAGGCCTTTAAGCCACGGCGTCTGATCATGGACAGTATCTCGGCCATGGAACGAGTGGCCAGCGTTCGCAATTTCCGGGAATTCGTGATTGGTCTGACCTCTTTTATGAAACAGGAACGGGTGTGTAGTCTATTCACCAGCACCACCCCACAGCTCTCCGGCGGCGAGTCGGTCACCGAGACCCACATCTCGACCATCACCGATGTCATCGCACTGCTACGCTATGTCGAGATCAACGGCATCCTGCGCCGTGGCATTGCGGTTATCAAGATGCGCGGTTCGCAGCACGACAAGCGCATCCGCGAGTTCACCATCGATGGCGACGGCATGCATGTGGGAGAACCGTTCCAGAATGTTCAAAACATCATATTGGGGGTCGCCTCGGTCACGCCCATGAGGGATTCGGATCGGTTCGAGAAGATGTTTGAGTAGCAGATAGGGTTTACATGACCATTCGTTTGACACTCTATATTGCCGGCAATACCCCCTATGCCGATCAGGCCATCGCCAACCTGCGCCACCTCTGCGAGACGGATGTCCGCGAGGAGGTTCATCTGGAGATCGTCGACGTACTCGAACACCCCGACCGGGCAAGGGATCAAAAGGTTCTGGCCATCCCGACGCTGATCCGCGAGTTGCCCAAGCCCATGCGACGCCTGATCGGCGATTTGTCGCGAACCTCCAAGGTGCTGTTTGAACTGGATCTCCAAATCGCTGACCCCCCTGGTGGTCAAGGAGGCACTGGGGACTCGGACAACCTGCCAGATGGGTCTGATCTCTAGTCTCGCTTTCAGGTAGAATCGGTCGTTTCCCTCGACTGAAATGGGTGCCCGATGTTACGCCTCACCGAAGAAGCCCTGACCTTCGACGACATCCTCCTGTTGCCGGCCTACTCGGATGTCTACCCCAAGGACGTTGATCTCGTTACCCAACTGACCCGGGGGATTAGCATGAGCATCCCCCTATTGTCGGCGGCCATGGACACGGTGACCGAGTCCCGGCTGGCCATCGCCCTGGCGCTGGAAGGCGGTATCGGCATCGTCCACAAGAATATGTCGTCCGACCAGCAGGCCCGAGAGGTCTCGAAGGTCAAGCGTTATGAAACCGGGATCATCCGGGATCCCATCACAACGGCCCCTCGCACCAGCATTGGCGAAGTGTTGAACCTGTGCCGGGCGCATAACATCTCCGGGGTGCCGGTGACCGACGGCGGCCAGTTACTGGGCATCGTGACGGGGCGGGATCTGCGTTTTGAAACCCGTCTCGGTGATCCGGTCTCCAACATCATGACACCCAAGGATCGTCTGGTGACGGTCAAGGAAGGGGCGAGCCGGCAAGAAGTCTTGGGGTTGCTGCACAAACACCGGATTGAGAAAGTCTTGGTGGTGAATGGCCGTTTTGAACTCACGGGCCTTATCACCGTCAAGGATATCCAGAAGGCCAAGGATAATCCCCAGGCCTGCCGGGACGACCGGGAACGCCTGCGGGTCGGCGCTGCGGTGGGGGTCGGCGGTGACACCGAAGCACGTGTCGAGGCGCTGGTGCAGGCCGGAGTGGATGTGATCGTCGTGGATACGGCCCACGGCCATTCCCAGGGGGTGCTGGATCGCGTCGCCTGGATCAAGCAACAATTCCCTCAGATCCAGGTGATCGGCGGCAATATTGCCACCGCCGAGGCCGCCCAGGCCTTGGCGGCAGCGGGCGTGGATGGCGTCAAGGTCGGCATTGGGCCGGGTTCGATCTGCACCACCCGGGTGGTCGCTGGGGTCGGCGTCCCTCAGGTCACCGCCGTGGTGAATGTCGTCAAGGCTCTCGAAGGCACGGCGATTCCCGTGATTGCCGATGGTGGTATTCGTTATTCCGGTGATCTGGCCAAGATCATCGCTGCGGGTGCCCACTCGGTGATGCTCGGCGGGCTCTTCGCCGGCACCGACGAGGCTCCCGGGGAGGTCGAGCTGTACCAGGGACGTTCCTACAAATCCTACCGGGGCATGGGATCGCTGGGGGCCATGTCGGCCAAGCAGGGTTCCTCAGACCGCTATTTTCAGGAAGGCACCCATTCGGAAAAGCTGGTACCAGAAGGCATCGAGGGCCGTGTGCCTCACAAGGGCTCGGTGACCAATATCATCCTTCAGTTGATTGGCGGATTGCGCTCCAGCATGGGCTATACGGGTTGCCGGAATATCCAGGAGATGCGCAGCCGGCCACGGTTTGTGCGCATCACCAACGCCGGTTTCCGCGAAAGTCATGTGCATGATGTGCAGATCACCAAGGAAGCCCCGAACTATCGGGTTGATTAAGTCGATTCAGTCGATTAAGGGGGAACGGCTCATGCGCGATATTCACGCCGACTGCATTCTGATTCTCGATTTTGGTTCTCAATACACCCAACTCATCGCCCGCCGGGTGCGGGAGGCCGGGGTTTATTGTGAAATCCACCCCTGGGATACGGGTGAAGACGCCATCCGCGCCTTGTCGCCCAAGGGCGTGATCCTCTCCGGCGGGCCCGAGTCGGTTCACCTTGAGGCCACGCCACGGGCACCGGCGGTGGTGTTTGACCTGGCGGTACCAGTGTTGGGCATCTGTTATGGCATGCAGACTCTGGCCGCCCAACTGGGCGGCGAGGTGGCCGTGGCCAATCACCGGGAGTATGGCTATGCCGAGGTCAAGGCCCGGCACCATTCGCGCCTGCTGACGGACATCGAGGATCGCCTCGACGGCGAGGGCCAGGCCCTGCTGGATGTCTGGATGAGCCACGGTGACCGGGTCACCCAGTTGCCGCCGGGTTTCCGGGCGATTGGCGAGACGGGCAATGCCCCATTCGCCGGGATGGCCGACGAGGCACGAGGCTACTACGGGTTGCAATTTCACCCCGAGGTCAGCCATACCCGTCAAGGCAGCCGGATTCTCAACCGCTTTGTCCAGGGAATTTGTGGCTGCGAGGCCTTGTGGGATGCGGATCACATCATCGAAGACAGCATCGCCCGCTGGCGTGACCAGGTGGGGGACGAGGAAGTCCTGCTCGGGCTGTCCGGGGGCGTCGATTCCTCGGTGGTGGCCGCGCTGCTCCACCGCGCTATTGGGGATCGATTGACCTGCGTCTTCGTGGACAATGGGCTGTTGCGCCTCGACGAAGGCCGCCAGGTCATGGAGACCTTCGCACGCCACATGGGGGTTCGGGTGATCCGGGTGGATGCCGGGTTCCATTTTCTCGACCGGTTGCGGGGTGTCACAGACCCCGAGCAAAAACGCAAGATCATCGGCAATACCTTCATCGAGGTATTCGAGGGGGAGGCAGCCAAACTGCCAAAAGTCACCTGGCTGGCACAAGGCACCATCTATCCAGATGTCATCGAATCCGCAGGGGCCAGCACCGGCAAGGCCCGTGTCATCAAATCCCACCACAACGTCGGCGGCCTCCCGGAACGGATGCGGCTCAAGCTCCTGGAACCCCTGCGGGAACTCTTCAAGGACGAGGTGCGCAAGATTGGCCTGGAACTCGGCTTACCCTTCGAGATGGTCTACCGCCATCCTTTCCCGGGGCCGGGGCTTGGCGTTCGCATCCTCGGCGAGGTCACCCAGGACACCGCCGATACCCTGCGTCTGGCCGATCACATCTTCATCGAGGAATTGCGGCGGCAGGATTTGTACGACCAGGTCTCCCAGGCCTTCGCGGTGTTTTTGCCGGTCAAATCGGTGGGGGTTTTGGGTGACAACCGTCATTACGCCCATGTCATCGCGCTGCGGGCCGTTGAAACCCTGGATTTCATGACCGCCCGCTGGGCTCATCTGCCGTATGAGTTTCTCGATACAGTGTGCCGGCGCATCGTCAACGAGGTGCGAGGCGTCTCCCGTGTGGTCTATGACATCACGGGAAAACCCCCCGGCACGATCGAGTGGGAATAATCCTGGAGACTCCCGGCATGTCAAAAACTCGGACCATCATTCACACCGATCAGGCTCCTCAGGCCATCGGCCCCTATTCTCAGGCGGTGCGTTGTGGCGATACCGTTTATCTGTCCGGTCAGATTCCCCTAGTACCCGCCAGCATGGAACTGGTGGCCGGGGATATGGCGGTGCAAATCCGGCAGGTCTTTGAAAACCTGCGGGCGGTGGCCGAGGCCGCTGGCGGCAGCCTGGCCGATCTTGCCAAACTCAATGTCTTTCTCACCGACCTCGGGCATTTTCCGCTGGTGAATCAGATCATGGCCGAGCTGATTCAACCCCCCTACCCGGCCCGTGCCGCCATTGGCGTGGCCTCGCTACCACGCGGGGCGGCCGTGGAGATGGATGGAATTTTGGAATTGACAGGCCGTCTGGAATTGCCATAATTATTTGTTAAATAAGAAATTTTTTATGCGGAGAAATTTGAGGTTTCAGGATTCTGGAAGGGCGGATGGGAAATACATAGGGCGTTTATTCCCGGGATTCCTGGAATTGTTGTGTCTGATGGCTGCCCTGGCTAGTTTCCCGGTGACGGCGGCACCCTTCATGGTTGAAGCCAGCGGTAGCGCTTCGTTTTTGTTCAGTGCGGGCGGCAAGGCCGAGGCCCGTCAGGAGGCCTTCCAGAAAGCCATGGCAGCGGCTCGCCGCGAGGCCGCCAAAAAGATCGGCGGGCTCACACCCTATCAAGAGATGGTCATGGATCCGGCGGGTGCCCAGGTTTCAATCCAGGCCGCCGAGGTGATTGGTGAGACGATCAACGGCAACACCTTGACGGTGCGAATCCGCGCCGCCGTAGAACTGGATACCGAAGTCTGCAACAGTCCCACCGCGCGCTATCGCAAAAAACTCACCGCCGTGGCCATGCCTTTGCTGAATCCCCGCCAGGTGGTGGTGGGCGACGTGCAGGGTTATGATCGCGGCATTCCCTCGGAGCTACTGCGGAAACTCGCTACCACCGGTCGTTTTCTGACTCGCGACGAAAGCGTCCAGCGCCTCTACCCCGATCCCAGGGATGCCCCCAACCTCACCGTTCTGGGTGTCAACAATCAGGCAGCGCTAATCTCCCTCGGGGAACGAACCCAGGCCCAGTATGTGCTGTCGGGCGTGGTTCAGGACATCGGCTATTCGGAGGCCGTCCTCCGCCAGCCCGGCTATGATTCGCTGGATTCGAGCTATCCCCTCAAGGTCTTGGGTCAATTCGTCAACCTGGGCACAAGACCCCGAAGCCGCCGGATCGAGGTCGAGTTTTTCGTCCATGACGCCCACACCGGCCGGCTGATCACCCGTCACCGCTACGCCAAGGAGGCCTCCGGCGAGGTCGTCTTCAATGAGAGCATTCCCTTTGGCAGCCGCCGGTTTTACGAGTCTGATTTTGGCAAGGCCTTTGAGCAGATCTTCGACCTCGAAACCACGGCACTCACCCGCGATCTACAGTGCCTGCCGTTCGTGATGCGGGTGTTGCAGATCAACGGCAAGGCGCTGTCCCTGGACGCAGGCACGGATACCGGCATTCACGTCGGCGACCGTCTCACCGCCTACCGCAATGAGGAAGCCGCCCGCCCCTTTGGCGTGGATGGCACCACCTTCGCCTTCGGTAAGACCCCGACGCCGCTTCAGGTCACCAAGGTCTTTTCCAACTATGCTGTGGCCGAGAGCGAGACCCCCCTGACCCTGGGTTTTGGCGAGCTATTGCAGGTGTGGTGATGTTGGGCGGGTAGCCGGGCGCTCAACTCTGGAGTAAAGACTCTGTCAATCTCAATTTCACCCATGCTACTCGGTTCCAGAAGAGGCGGGGGCAGTGGTTTTTGCGCCTTCCGGGGGCTTTTTTGACGCCGGTTCAGTGCTGCCGGAGGCTTTTTCTTTTTTCTCCTTCTCCTTCACCGTCTCCGTCTCCGCAGGCTTGTCCTGGCCCTCGCCATGCAGGTTTTTTTTGTCCCCGGACTTGAAGTCGGTTTCGTACCAACCCGCCCCCTTCAACCGGAAGGCTGGGGCAGAGAGCTGTTTCCGCAGGCTCGCGGCACCGCAGGCAGGACAGTCCGTCAGGAGATCGTCGCTGATTTTTTGCAGAGCCTCCAGTTTGTGGCCACACTGTTCGCATCGATAGTCGTAAAGAGGCATTGGATAACCTTCATCTCTGGTGCTGAAAAAATGCCAAGACCCTATGGCTTATGGGGATACTGGCGCGGGGTTTCAACGGTTCTGCTCAGGCCTCCTGTGGCTGACTTCTCAACCATTCGCCTTGGCGGTGCAGAACATGGCGGATCAAAAACTCCCGGTCGGCCTCGCCCAGCTCCAAAAATACCATGTGTAGCCGGTATCCTTTGGCATGGGCCGGCAGGGGATCACACACGACGACCCGGGCCAGCGTCCGGATAAGCCGCAAACTGGGCAAGAACGCTAGGCGGATCTCGAGATGGGATTGGGTGGCAAAGGGTTCCACCACATCGCAGGCTAGTCCGTTGGCACTCAGGCTCACGGAGCGCAACGGTGCCTCGCTGATGTCCTGTCCACCATCGAGCCAGTGCGCCAGAATTTCGATCTTTTCGTCCAGTAGCTTCATGCCTTCCGCAATCTCAGGGGTCTCCACCACCAGGGTCTTGAGGGTCTGACTCAAGCGTTGACGCAGCGGCATCAGCGCCGATGTCAGGGGACTGGGGCTTCTGATGACACGCAGACGTTCCTGGCATTCTTCCGCCGTTAAGAGCGATAACCGCAAACGCACCCTGTCCTCGATCCGGAAATACCGCCGCCGTTCCATAAAGCCGGGAATTTTTGTCATTTTACTCCTGGTGAGGTTTTATGGTCGCAGCAGCCGCAGCGGCTTCCCACACCAGCTCGATGCGGCGATTCATGGCTCGGTGTTCCACACTATCGTTGGGCATCAGGGGCTGGAGATCCGCTAGGGCTTCCAGGTGAAAGCGGCCAGAGGATAGGGCGGGATTTTGCAACAGCACCTGCAGCACCGCCACCGCCCGCTGGGCGGACAATTCCCAATGGGAACTGAAATGGCTGGTTTGTAGCGGGGCATTGTCGGTATGGGCGAGGATTCGCCACACCCCAGGCACCTTGGCCAAGGGCACCGCCAAACGTTGCAAGACATCAAGAAACGCGGGCTCCGGCAGGGCCCGGCCCGGCAGAAAGGCACCCCGTTCCGGCAGCCTGATCAGCAAATGGCCGGGCGGCCGCAGGATCTCCAGCGCGCCGCCCTCCCGATCCACCACTAGAGCCTGACGGAAAACCTCGGCCTGGCGCTCCAGCCAATCTTCCAGAACCGGTTGGGTGTCTCCGGCAACGATTTGAATCACCGGCGGCGGAATGGCGCAGGGCGGACAGACGGCCGCCGCCACGGGGGGGGATACGGGAGCGGTGGCCTGGGGAATCTTTAGCCGTGCGAGCCCCAACCCGCTTCGTGCCCCATCGATGAGAGCCTGGTAACGGGACGGATCGCCGCTCGCCGAGAGCCACAAGAGCGCAGCACCCACCCAGACCAGAGCCAGGCCTACACCGGCCAAACCCATCACCTGCCCAAAGTTCGGGGCAATCCCGCCGTTGGGTTCCGACAGGCCGGTCATGCGGCGGTTTCCAGGGTTTGCGCGCTGAGACGTTGAAACAATAGATGGGGAGATATCCCCTGTTGTATCGCCAACACCGCCTCGAGGGCCACGGCCCGGCGGCGGCGCTCCCAAATCTGAGCCTGCTCCAGACGGCCAGACAGGGGCTGGGCCACGAGAAAGGCGAGTAACCCGCCATAAAATACCGCCACCAGAGCCAAAGCCAGACTGGCTCCGGCCCGTGACGGCTCTTGGGCCACCAGAAAAGCATGAATCAACTCCATCATGGCTCCCAGCAGTCCCAGGGAGGTGGCCGCCAACGCCAGTGCCCGCAGCAGCCGCTGAGCCGTTGTGAAGCGTTCTTCGAGACGCAGGGCGTCATCCGCCCAGAGTGTCTGTAACGCCGCGTTGTCATAGCCATCCACCAGCCATTTCACCCCACGAGACAGCAGCGGATCGGTGATTTGCGCCTCTTCGAGCCCTGGGTGCTGACGCCGCCGGCCCAGATCCGCCAATTGTGCCGCCTCGTTGACCAAGGGGTGCCAGGCCGGTTCCTGACGCACCAGGACAGAGGCCAGATCCTGGAACCCTCTGGCAATCTCCTGCGGGCTAAACTGTACCAGCAAGGACAAACCCGCCCCTCCCCAGACCCACAGCAAGATCCGGGGTTGCCAAAAAGCTCGCCCGTCGCCCGTCGCCACCCCCAGCCATACCCATAAACCCCACAGGCCCAGCAAACCCAACCCGCCCGATACCGTCGCGATGTCCGTTCTCACCCGTTGTACACTCCACAGCCTCATTTTTAAGACTCATCTCACTCTAGCAAAAAAACCGGCCGCACTCCTGGAAAATCCCCGGCAACGGTAGAGGATCCGCTGTTGCGGCATGTCGGTGACAGTGGCAAACGCTAGTCGCTCTCGCTATAGTCATGCCTTAATCAATAAATAAAACTCATGTACACGCCGTTGCCAGCCGCTGGAGACCCTCATGCCCCGTTACCGCTCCCACACCTCCACTCAGGGCCGCAATATGGCCGGTGCGCGTGCCCTCTGGCGCGCCACCGGCATGACCGACGAGGATTTTAATAACAAACCGATCATTGCCGTGGCCAACTCCTTCACCCAGTTCGTGCCGGGTCATGTCCACTTAAAAGACCTTGGACAACGGGTGTGCCGTGAAATCGAGCGTGCCGGGGGTGTGGCCAAGGAGTTTCATACCATCGCCATCGACGATGGCATCGCCATGGGCCACGGCGGGATGCTTTACTCGCTGCCCTCCCGCGAGATCATCGCCGACAGCGTCGAATACATGTGTAACGCCCACACCGCCGACGCCCTGGTGTGTCTCTCCAATTGCGACAAGATCACCCCAGGGATGCTCAATGCCGCCCTGCGGCTCAACATTCCAGCAATCTTTGTCTCGGGCGGGCCGATGGAGGCCGGCAAGTTGGAATGGCAGGGTGTGGAACGGGCGGTGGATCTAATCGACGCTATGATCGAGGCCGGGGACACCCGCAACAGCGACAGCGATGTGGCACGCATGGAGCGTTCCGCCTGTCCCACTTGCGGCTCCTGTTCTGGACTTTTTACCGCCAATTCCATGAACTGTCTCACCGAGGCCCTGGGTCTGAGCCTCCCCGGCAATGGCAGCCTGGTGGCGACGCATCGTGACCGCGAGCGCCTGTTTCTGGAAGCCGGCCAGATCATTGTAGCGCTCGCCAAACGCTATTACGAACAGGATGACGCCTCGGTACTGCCGCGTTCAATCGCCACCTTCCAGGCCTTCGAGAACGCCATGACCCTGGATATTGCTATGGGTGGATCGACCAACACCATTCTGCACCTGCTGGCCGCCGCCGAAGAAGCCGGGGTGAATTTCACCATGACGGATATCGACCGCCTCAGCCGTCACACCCCCAATCTCTGTAAGGTGGCACCCTCCAGCCAAAAATTCCATCTCGAGGACGTGCATCGTGCCGGCGGGGTCATGGCGATTCTCGGGGAACTTGATCGGGCTGGGCTACTCCACCAGGATTGCGGCACCGTCCACGCCGCCTCGATGGGCGAGGCCATCGCCTTGTGGGATGTACGGCTCACTCAGGACGCCAAACGCCAGCGATTTTTTCGCGCCGCGCCGGGCGGCGTGCCCACCACGCTGGCTTTTAGTCAGGATCGCCGTTATGCCACCCTCGATCTGGATCGAATCGAAGGCTGTATCCGCGACCGGGCCCATGCTTACAGCCAGGACGGGGGATTGGCCATCCTTCACGGTAACCTGGCCCCGGAGGGGTGTGTGGTCAAAACCGCCGGTGTGGATGCGTCCATTCTCCAGTTCAAGGGGCCCGCACGGATCTTCGAGAGCCAGGAGGCCGCCGTCGAGGCGATCCTCAACGACCAGATCCAGGCCGGGGACGTGCTGGTTATCCGCTATGAAGGCCCCCGAGGCGGCCCCGGCATGCAGGAGATGCTTTACCCCACCAGCTATCTCAAATCCAAAGGCCTGGGCAAGGTGTGCGCGTTGCTGACCGACGGCCGTTTTTCCGGTGGCACTTCGGGTCTCAGCATTGGCCATGTTTCCCCCGAGGCCGCCGAGGGTGGCAATCTGGGCCTCGTCGAGGAAGGCGATCTCATCGAGATCGATATTACCCAGCGCACCCTCCAGGTCGCGGTGCCAGATGAGATTCTCGCCAGCCGCCGGGCTGCGATGGCGGCACGCACCAATCCCTGGCGGCCCGCTCACCGCGAGCGCCCGGTCAGCGCGGCGCTACGGGCCTACGCCGCCATGACCACCAGCGCGGCGCGCGGGGCGGTGCGGGATGTGACACAACTGGCACACTGACAGGATTGCTTGAATGAGCGAAGTCAATGCGGTTTTAGTCGTCGAGGACGAATGGATCAGTCGAGAACTGCTGATTGGAGTTTTGGAAGAGGCCGGGTACCGGATCGTCAGCGCCGAACGGGGCGAAAACGCCTGGCAGATTCTCGAGGCCAGTCCCTCCAGTTTTGACGCCATCCTGCTGGATCGCATCCTGCCAGACATCAACGGACTGGTGTTGTTGCAAAGAATCAAGGGCCATCGCGTGCTGAGGCATGTTCCGGTGATCATGCAAACCTCCATGAACGAGTCTGCAGACGTGCTGGAAGGTTTGCAGGCCGGTGCCCATTACTACCTGACCAAACCCTTTGCCGCCGAGGCGCTGTTGGCCATCGTCCAGTCCGCCACCCATGACTACCAGGATTACCGAACACTCCTTGAGGAGTCTCGTCAGGCCGTTCACACCCTCAGGTTTCTCAATCGCGCCGAGTTTTTCTTTCAGAGTCCCGCCGAGGCCCGCGCCATCGCCACACTGCTGTCCAATGCCTGCCAGGATGGCCAAAAGGTCGTACTGGGCTTGCTGGAATTGATGCTGAACGCCATCGAACACGGCAATCTGAAACTGACCTACGATGGCAAAACCCAATTCATTGCCGACGGTACACTCCAGGAGGAAATCGTCCGGCGTCTGACACTCCCTGAATTCAAGGCACTTAGGGCCATGGTCGAATTTGAACGCCGGCCTGATCACATCTGTTTTACAGTCCAGGACTGTGGTCAGGGATTTGACTGGCGGCCCTATCTGGAGATCGACCCCAGCCGGGCCTTCGACACCCACGGCCGCGGGGTGGCTCTGGCACGTCTGATCAGTTTCGACCGGATCGAATATTTGGGGTGCGGCAACCGGGTCGTGGCCACTGTGACGTTGTCACCGCCTCCGGTGGGATGACTAATGGCGTTCCGGAAAATACCGGCGAATCGCCCGATTATGTTCGGCTAGAGTTTCGGAGAAATAATGGCTGCCGTCCCCCTTGGCGACAAAATAGAGAGTGGATCCCTCGGCGGGATGCAGCACCGCCTGTAGGGCGCTGCGACTGGGATTGGCAATTGGGGTCGGCGGCAGTCCCTCGTTGAGATAGGTGTTATAGGGACTCTCTCGTGCCAAGTCCTGGTGGCTGATGGGCCGACCCGGGGGGGGCGTGATGCCGTAGGTCACCGTGGGATCCGACTGCAGCCGCATCCCGAGCCGGAGGCGGCGAAGAAAGACCCCGGCCACCTGCGGCCGTTCGCCCGGCAAGGCGGTTTCGCGTTCGACAATCGATGCCAGAATCAGTGCTTCGTAGGAAGACGCCAGAGGTAATCGAGCGGCTCGCTGTGCCCAGGACTGCGGCAAATAGGCCTCCATCCCGAGATAGGCCCGACGCAAAAACGCCACATCTGTGGTGCCATTGGGAAAGTGATAGGTATCTGGGAGAAACCGCCCCTCGGGGTGTTCACAAGGCGCTCCCAAGTCGGTCATCAGATCGTTGGCTGACCGGGTGGCCAGGGTGTGGGCCAATTTGGGATGTGCCGCAACCGCCGCCAACACCTGCCAGATATTCCAACCTTCCACCAGGGTCAGGGCATACTGCACGACCTTACCGGAGGCCAACAACTCGAGAAATGCCCGAGGATTTGTGCCGGGCTTGACACGGTATTCTCCGGCCTTGATCCGGCGGGCCAGGCCACTAAACCGCGCCAACCCGATCAGGTAGTAGGATTGCTGGATCAGCCCCTGTTGGGCCAGGCGTTCGGCAATCCCCTGGATGGAAACGCCCGCTTCCACATCAAAAACCACGCCCTCCGCTGGAACGGCTAGGGGCGTCTCCAGGAAGGCTGCGACATCCCTCCATAACCAGCCACCCACTAGGCTGGACAACAGAAGAAGCACAAAGACCCCCAGCCCATGCCGCTGTGACGACCGGCGGGAAACAAATCGCCCATGTCCCACCGGTTTAAGGGTCTAGGGAATGCCGGGCTCAGGTCAGCTCGCCAAACACCAGGGTGCCATTCGTTCCACCAAAGCCGAAGGAATTAGACAATGCCACCCGGATTCGCATGCCACGCGCCTGATTGGGGACATAGTCGAGGTCGCAAGCCGGATCCGGGGTCTGATAGTTGATGGTGGGAGGGGCCACCTGATCGCGGATGGCCAGTACCGAAAAGACCGCCTCGGCCCCTCCGGCGGCACCCAGCATGTGGCCGGTCATGGATTTGGTCGAACTAATGGCCAAGCGGCGCGCATGATCATCAAAGGCGGCCTTGATCGCCAGGGTTTCCGCAGCGTCGCCGGCCGGCGTCGAGGTACCATGAGCATTGATGTAGTCCACCGCTTCAGGGTTGAGACCGGCATCTTCCAGAGACAACCGCATGCAATCGCGGGCACCTTCTCCGTTCTCCGAGGGCGAGGTCATGTGGTAGGCATCAGAATTCATCCCTACCCCCACCAATTCGGCGTAAATTCTGGCCCCGCGGCGTTTGGCGAACTCGTATTCCTCCAACACCATGACGCCCGCGCCATCGCTCAACACGAAACCATCCCGATCCTTGTCCCAGGGACGGCTAGCCCCCTCCGGGTCGTCATTGCGAGTGGACAGCGCCCGGGCTGCGGCAAAACCGCCCAATCCTACGGGGGAGGTGGCCATTTCGGCCCCCCCGGCAATCATGGCATCGACGCGGCCGTGACGGATCATGTAAGCGGCTTCACCGATATTGTGCGCACCGGTACTGCACGCCGAGACAATAGAAAAGTTGGGGCCCTTCAGACCAAACTTGATCGACAGATCGCCTGCGACCATGTTGATGATGTTGGCCGGCACAAAAAACGCCGAGATCCTGCGCGGCCCACTCTGCAAATAAACGCCATAATTGTTTTCGATGCCGGTGATGCCACCGATCCCGGAACCAATGGCCACACCGATGCGATGGCGATTTTCATCGGTGACGACCAGCCCGGCGTCCTCGATGGCCTGACACCCCGCGCCCATCCCGTAATGGATGAACTTGTCCATCTTTTTGGTGTCTTTCACCGACACATATTTTGTCACATCGAAATCATAGATTGGCCCGCCAAAGCGGGTCGAGAAGGTCGAGATATCAAAATGCGTGATCGGCTTGATGCCGCTCTTGCCCGCGAGAATGTTCGCCCATGCGCTAGGTACATCTACCCCAACCGGGGATACCAACCCCAAGCCGGTGACTACAACCCGTCTGCCTGCCATACCGAGGACTCCCCTAAGCATGCCTCATAATCCACCCTGCGAACCGCCTGAGGCCACTGCGTTGTCAACCCCTGGTTTGTTCGATGGGCAAAAAACCCATTAATTGCTGTGTGATTTGATGTAATCAACCGCTTGTTGGACTGTCGTGATCTTTTCGGCATCCTCGTCGGGAATCTCCGTCCCGAACTCATCTTCGAGTGCCATCACCAATTCGACCGTATCCAGGGAATCCGCCCCCAGGTCATTCACGAACGAGGCCTCTGACGTAACTTCCTCCTCTTTCACGCCCAGCTGTTCAATCACGATCTTCTTCACACGTTCTTCGATACTACTCATGTAATTTGTTTCCTCTGGAGTTGCCTACGAACCGCAGCCTACCACGGTGCGAGCTTATTGTAGGGAGAAACCGCCCGGCGGAAAAGCCGACGGGCGAGAACCGGATGCTCTTTTCAAATTTGGACACCGGGCGAGCCACCCAGGTGTTCATGCCATATAGAGTCCACCGTTGACGTGCAGCGTCTCGCCAGTGATATAGACCCCCCCGTCAGACACCAGAAACAGCACCGCCTGGGCGATATCCTCGGGCTGTCCCAACCGGCCCAATGGAATATTCCCCATCAACGCTTTACGGTGATCCTCCGGCAAGGCTCGGGTCATGTCGGTGTCGATGGCCCCCGGGGCCACACAATTGACGGTGATGCCCCGCGAGCCGACTTCCCGGGCCAGGGATTTGGTAAAACCCGACAGTCCCGCCTTGGCTGCGGTGTAGTTGGTTTGTCCAGGGTTTCCCGTGGCCCCCACCACTGAAGAAATATTGACAATACGGCCACGACGCGCCTTCATCATCGGCCGCAGGCACGCCCGGCACAACCGGAACACGGCGGTCAGGTTGGTCTCCAGCACCGCCGACCAATCCTCGTCCTTCATCCGCATCAGCAGGGCATCGCGGGTGATGCCGGCGTTGTTAACGAGGATGCTGGGGGCACCCCAACGCGCTTCAAGGTCTTTTAAAAAGGCATCTACTGCTGCGGCGTCGGTGACATTCAGCACCCGGCCCTCCCCCCGCCCGCAAGCGGCCAGCCGTTCGCTGATGGCATCCGCGCCGGCCTGAGTGGTTGCCGTTCCGACCACTAGGGCACCGGCCTGTCCCAGTGCCAGCGCAATAGCCTGTCCAATGCCGCGGCTCGCCCCGGTTACCAGGGCAATGTCATTTTTTAACATGTTTGTTTTTTTCATTCGTCAGCATGAAGCATTTCCAGGGCTGCCGTCAAAGTGGCGGGATCGAACACCGGCAGGGGACGAACCCGTTCGTCAATCCGCTTACCCAGGCCAGTCAGTACCTTGCCAGGGCCAAATTCGAGCTGCCAGGTCATGCCGGCATCGGCCTGGCATCGCACCGTTTCGGCCCAACGTACCGGACAATGGAGCTGGCGACCCAATAAATCCCGCAATTCATCCGGGGTGGCCGAGGGTGCCACGTTGACATTATGCAACACCGGGATATGGGGTGTCCTGACCGACACCGCCGCCAGCCGCTCACGGAGCAATGCCGCCGCCCTGATCATCAGGGCGCAATGTGAGGGCACGCTCACGGGTAGCGGAATGGCCCGTTTGGCACCCAGCGCCTTGGCCTGGTCGATGGCGCGCTGTACTGCCGCAGCCTGACCCGCAATCACCACCTGGCCGGGGGCATTGAAGTTGACCGCCTCGACGATCTCGCCCTGCGCCGCTGCGGCACAGGCCGCACGCACCGCATCGTCATCCAGGCCCAAAATCGCCGCCATGCCGCCGCTCCCCGCCGGTACTGCCGCCTGCATCAGCCGGCCACGATCTCGCACCAGCGCGACCGCCTCTTCAAATCCCAGCGCCTCGGCGCATACCAGTGCGGTGTATTCGCCCAGGCTGTGACCAGCCATCCCGGAGGGCTCCGTGCCCCCTTGGGCTTGCCAGACCCGCCACACGGCAACCCCCGCCGCCAGCAACGCGGGTTGGGTGTTTTCAGTTTGATTGAGCGCCTCGATAGGGCCTTCCTGAACCAGACGCCAAAGATCGAACCCCAGCACCCCAGAGGCCTGTTCGAAGGTTTCGGTCACTGCGGGAAAAGCCGAGGCCAAGGCGGACAGCATACCCACCGCCTGGGAACCCTGGCCGGGAAATACGGCCGCAAAATTGGGAGTCATGGGGTTTGCCTCTCCACCCTAAATCTACTAGCTAAAAACTCATCAACACCGAGCCCCAGGTGAAGCCGCCCCCGAAGGCCTCCATCAGCACCTTTTCGCCGGGACGAATGCGGCCGTCCCGTACTGCGGTATCCAATGCCAGCGGAATCGAAGCCGCCGAGGTATTGCCGTGGCGATCTACTGTCACCACCACCCGCTCCATGGGCATGCCGAGCTTCCGAGCCGCAGCCTGGATGATGCGGATATTGGCCTGATGGGGGACTAGCCAATCGAGATCGGATTTGTCGAGTTTGGCGGCCGCCAGCGTTTCGTCGGCAATCCGGCCAAGGGTCGTAACGGCCATCTTGAAGACCTCGTTGCCGCGCATCTCAATGAAGGGCCGGCCATGACGAATGCTATCGAGTCCCTGGCCGATACCCGCAGGGACGCGCAACACCTCTTCATAAGAACCATCGGCATGAAGCCGCGTGGAGATCACCCCCGGTTGGCGATCCGCGCGCAACACCGCAGCGCCCGCACCATCGCCGAACAGCACACAGGTATTGCGATCTTGCCAGTCAATGATGCGGGACAAGACCTCGGCACCCACCACCAGAGCACACCGGGCCTGTCCAGCACGAATAAAACTATCCACCACCGCCACGGCATAAATAAAGCCGGTACAGACCGCCTGGACATCGAACGCCGGACAACCCGCGATGCCCAAGCGTCGCTGCAACAGGCAGGCCATGCTGGGAAAGATCTGATCCGGTGTGGTGGTGGCCACCACGATCAAATCAATCTCCGCAGGCGTCACGCCCGCCATGTCCAAAGCCCCACGCGCCGCCTGCTCGGCAAGATCGCAGCAGGTCTCTTCCGAAGCCACGATGTGGCGTTCCTCGATGCCCGTTCGATCACGAATCCACTCGTCGGTGGTATCCACCATGCTGGCCAGATCCTGATTGGTCAGGATCTTGTCCGGCAGGTAACTCCCGGTGCCTATGAAGCGGGCGTATTTCACGACGTTCGCCCTTGTGCATTCTTCAATTGGGTTTCCACCTGAGACGCGATACGATTGGGCACGTCGGAGCGAATTTCCTGTTCCGCGATGCGAATGGCGTTTTCAAAGGCCAAGACATCGGCCCCCCCGTGGCTCTTGATGACAATGCCTCGCAGGCCCAGCAAACTGGCACCATTGTAACGGCGCGGGTCATAAGTACGGCGAAACTCTCGCAAAACGGGCAGGGCCAGGAGACCGGCCAGTCGAGTCAGCCAATTACGGCGAAACCCTTCGCGCAGGCTATGACTCAGCAATTTGGCCAATCCCTCGCTGGTCTTGAGGGCCACGTTGCCCACAAAGCCATCGGTCACAACTACCTCCACGGTGCCTTTGTAGATGTCGTTCCCTTCCATATAACCCTGGTAATTCAGGGAACTGCGGCCCAACAATTCGTGTGCTCGCTTGACCTGTTCGTTGCCCTTGATCTCCTCCTGACCAATGTTGAGAAGACCGATCCGTGGCGAGGCAATGCCCTCAATCGCGGTCACCAGCTCGCAGCCCATCACCGCGAATTGCAACAGGTGTTCAGCCGTGCAGTCGACATTGGCACCCAGATCGAGCATGAAGGTCTTGCCCACCAGGTTGGGAAGAGCGGTGATAATGGCGGGGCGATCCACATGCGGCAAGGTCTTGAGTACGAAACGGGAAATTGCCATCAGGGCTCCCGTGTTGCCCGCGCTCACACAAGCCTGTGCTGCACCCTGGTGAACCAGATTGATCGCCACCCGCATGGAGGAATCTCGTTTCCTGATCGCCCTGGAGGGCGGTTCGTCCATTCCCACCGACTGACTGGCGGGATGAATGACGAGCTGCGGAGAGAGGCTGGCCCCCACTCGAGAACGCAGCGCCTCTTCTGCCCCGACCAGAATCACACGAATCTCCGGGTGGTGCCGGAGATAGCTCAAGGCTGCGGGTACGACCACATCGAGGCCGACATCGCCACCCATGGCGTCTAAGGCAATCGTGAAAGAATAAGGCATACGGCGAGCAGACTAAGGTGCTTGGGCAATTCGTCGCGCCATGCCCGTTTGTGGGAAACGTGTCACATCCCGCACAGATGAAAAAGCCGAGGCTCTATTCCTTCTCCGGCTTCTCCGGCTTGGTAAAAATCTGACGGCCCCGATAAAAACCATCGGCTGTAATATGGTGCCGGCGATGGGTCTCACCAGACACTGAGTCCACCGACAATGCCGGGGGCTTCAGGGCATCGTGCGCACGACGCATGTCACGTCTGGATGAGCTTTTGCGATTTTGCTGGACAGCCATCTGAAAAAACCTCGAAAATTATAAAATGGGTTCAAACTGATTCAAAATACTACTCGTTACCCTTCAGCCGTTCCAACAGGGCGAAGGGATTGGCTTTGACGGGCACCACCGCCAGTGGATCGTCAGCTGGGAGTGGCTGCGACACTCCACAATCGCCGGTATGCCTTGGAGCGTAAGGCATTGCC
>JBAXSA010000012.1:0-20663 GCA_037130945.1 Pseudomonadota bacterium
TGGATTGCAGCCGGGAAGCGATTTCCATCAGCAACTGGTCACCTGCGTCCTGGCCCAAGCTGTCGTTGATCCGTTTGAAGCCATCGAGATCCAGATAGCAGACGGCCAACCGCCGTCCCGAGCGCTGGACGTGAGCCAGCGCCTGACTGAGGCGATCCACCATCAACCGCCGGTTGGGAACTCCGGTCAGGGGATCGAAGAAGGCGATGTGTTCCAGTTCGGCTTCGTGCTTCTTGATCTGGGTGATATCGGAAAATATGCCGAGGTAATACTGGAAGTGACCGGCCTCGTGGGTCAATGTGCTGATGGAAAGGATTGATGCGACGGATTCGCCTGATTTGCAAAGAATCCAGAATTCGCCCTGCCAGGCACCCGTGGCCTGAATGACCTGCCACATCTGGGCAAGGAAGGCTGCGTCCTGACGATCTGAGCAGAAAAGGCGCGGATCCTGACCCAGTGCCTCCTCGCGGTGGTAATCCGTCATTCGGATAAAGGCCGGATTGACGTCAATGATCCTATATTGGGCATCGACCATGACGATGCCATTCTGACTATTGGCGAACACATTGGCGGCCAAACGCAGATCTTGCTTATCCCGCTGGCGAACCAGACCGCATTGGGCCATTTGCTGCCAGAACCGCACGGCGACACCGGCCGCCACCATCGCGGCCAGCATAGACAGCAACAGCGAGGGGGATTGAAAACACCCGCCAAGGGCGGCCATGGCCATGGCGGACAGGATAAAAAGTCCGAGGAAAATCGTGAAGGGGTTGTTCATGGTGGATTTGCGTAATTTTCTTTCAGCCGAAACGTCCCCATAAACCGCTACGTCCCCGCCAGGATTCAGAATTCGGGGTGGGACTCGACCACCAGCGAGCGGCCGGGATGATCAGGGTCTCGCAAGCGTTCGGCCACCACCTGGATCCAGGCCGGTGGGCCAGCGAGATAGATCCGGCCATCGGGGTGCAAAAGGCTATCGGTGGGCAGTGCGTGGATCAGACCGTCAACCTCCTCTTCCGCCATCACCAGAGGCAGATAACGGACATTTTCAAAGGCGTCCTCCCAGGTACGGCAGAGATTATCGAGGTAATGGCCACCGGCTTGGGGAACCACCCAGACCAGTGTCAGCTGCTCGACGCCATCGGTTGAGAGGGCGTGTTCCATCAGGCTGCGAATGGGCGCGAAACCATCCCGGTAGGCGATGAAAAGCACTGGGCTGGTGATGTCGGGAGGCAGCACAAAAGTGCCTTCCGGCCCCTGCAAGGTCACCGCATAACCGCGAGACAGCCCCGCGCACGCCAAACGGCTGAAGGTGTCGGATGCCTCCCGGCGGAGAATAAATTCAATGTGGCGTCCGTCGCAGGGACAACTGGCAATGGGAAAAGAGCCACTGGCACCATTTTCGGCGGTCAGTTGTATCCATTGTCCGGCCATGAAACGCAGGGTTTGGGTGCGCGGGGTTTGCAAATGGAGCATCAGCCGGCCGGAACCCATTGGGTCAATGTGATGGACACTGGCACGGATCTCCTGCACGGGGATATCCGCCGGGGTGAGCGCTTCTGTAGCCTCCAGGACGACATCGGTGACCGCAGTATTGGAGCAGGTCAGGATAACCCCCATCTGCCGTTCCCCCTCGCTCAAGAGATAATCGTGATCGCGAATCTTCCAGACCTCGCCACTCACGACCCGGGCCTTGCAACTGCCGCAATGGCCACTGGAACAGCCATACCGCAAGGTAATACCAGCGTGAACTCCGGCGTCGAGAATGCTGTCGGTGCCTTCCACAAAAAATTCGTGGCCGCTTGGGGTCAGGCGAACATGGGCCGCCATGACGCGCAGAAAACTATCCTTGACAAACAACTGGGCCCTGCGGTGATCAAGACCGGCGGCCTGCACTTGGCGTTGAGCCTCCTGTTCGGAAATCCAGTCACACAGAGCCTGGATTTGCCGTGGCAAGATCGAAGGCTCATCGGCCAGACGCCGCAGCCGCCGAGCCAATTCGCCGAGGAGAGCCTCGGCGATATTCATGGCGGTTTTGGTCTTGACCAGCACCTCACCGAGATGTTTGAGTCTTGACACCAGAATCTCGGCACTGGGTAGTTCCTTGTTGCCCAAATAGAGACGGGGTCTGGCGCTGGCCTTGATATGCTCGACACGCTCGAACATGGCATCTCCGGCCAACTGGATATTAGGGTAAAGATTCACCAGATCGGTGAGCGTTACCTGGCCTTCAAAGGTCGCCAGATGGCCCTCGCGAATCCGCCGCTGGAGTTCGCCACGGTTGACCTCCGCCAGCCGGGCGGCACGCGAGAGACTCAGGAGTTGCGGCATGGCAAAAATCTCCCTGTGGTATAGCAGCCCGGACTTTAGATGCCCAGTTCGCGCAAAAAGTCGTCGTCTGGCTGACTCGATGCGGGCGGTGGGGGTGCTACTGGCTTATGATATTGATGTTGGTCTATCAGGTCATCCACGCTCATCGCCTTGTTTTCTTGAGAACTATCTGCTCTTGTGGGATACAGCTCGAAAAAATCGGTGCGCTCAATGGCCAATTCGATATAAAAGGGTTTGTGACTAGCGGTCTTGAAAGAGACCTTCCGAAACTGGGGCTGTTCCAGCTTGGCATTGACCGCCAGCAGCAATTCCTGGTTGATCACCAGCATCTTGGGTTGGCTCTGATTCAGGGACACCTGCATCTGGGCTTCCACATCCTGGTGAAATTTGCCCACACACTGGTTCATCAGTTCCCCCAGGGTATTGGACACCTCATCGGAGGTGTAAAGCGACGCCAATTCATCGTCGTGCATGCCCATTTGCTTCATGTAGCGGGAGTAAATTTCCATGGCCGCGCCAGCCGTAAAATTCATAACCACAAGCCCGGAAAAACCGCCACTGATGGTGACAAAGCAACCGATGTCGGGACGTAAACAGGTTTGCTGAATACGCTGCACCATCGGTGAAAAATGGATCGTTGAGTTGATCGCGGTGGAGAGGGTTATCTGAACCGCCCGGCACAGAATCAAGAGGATATCGTTGGTGCCTTGGATCTTGGGTTTATGAGCCAATCTAACGGGCATTTTGGTTGTCATGGGTGGTTCCACCTGGGTCAGCATCATCGTGGGTCAATAGGCATCACTGTCAAGAGCCTATGGTAGCTTAGTTGGGCGGTGTCGTGGGTGATTACGGTGGAGTCTCCTGTATACGATATTCCGCAGCCCGGGCGTGGGCGGTGAGGCCTTCACCCCGTGCCAGAATGGCGGCAATCCGGCCCATCGATTGGGCACCCCCGGGGGAGGCCATGATCAGGCTGGTGCGTTTCTGAAAATCGTAAACGCCCAAGGGCGAGGAGAAACGCGCCGTGCCCGCAGTGGGTAGGACATGGTTGGAGCCCGCGCAGTAGTCACCCAGAGCCTCGGAGGTTCGCCGGCCGAGGAATATCGCCCCGGCATGGCGAACCTTCTGGGCCAGGGCCAGGGGATCCTCGACCGATAGTTCGAGATGTTCGGGGGCAATACGATTGGCCAGTTCGACCGCCTCGTCCAGATCCCGGCAGTGAATCAGCCCCCCTCGGCGGGTCAGGGCCGCCGTGATGATGGCTTGGCGTTCCAGGGTTGGCAGTTGCTGGCCCATCGACAGGGCGACCTGATCCAGAAACGCCCGGTCGGGCGTGATCAAAATGGCCTGGGCGTCTTCGTCGTGTTCGGCCTGGGAGAAAAGATCCATGGCAATCCAGTCCGGATCGGTGAGGCCATCGCAGATAATTAAAATCTCCGAGGGACCTGCCACCATGTCGATACCGACCTGGCCAAAGACCACACGCTTGGCGGTGGCGACATAGCTATTGCCGGGCCCGACGATTTTATCCACCGCCGGAACGCTGTCCGTCCCAAAGGCCAGGGCCGCCACGGCTTGGGCACCGCCAATGGCAAAGGCTCGATCCACGCCAGCCAGGTGCGCGGCGGCCAGCACCAGGTCGTTCTGTTCACCGCGTGGGGTCGGCACCATCATGACCAGTTCGGGAACCCCTGCCACCTTGGCGGGAATGGCATTCATCAGTACCGAGGAGGGGTAACTGGCCTTGCCGCCCGGCACATAAAGGCCGACCCGGTCGAGCGGGGTGACCTGCTGACCCAGCAGCGTGCCATCGGCCTCGCAGTAGTGCCAGGATTCGAGGCGCTGACGCCCGGCATGGTCACGAATCCGTGATGCCGCAGCTTCCAGGGCCTGGCGCTGAACAGCAGGGATGGCCGCGAAGGCCTGGGCCAGCCGGTCGTGGGGAATAGCCAGATCGGCAGCGGTCTGGGGTGTCCAGCCATCGAACTGGCGGGTGTAGTCCAGCAGCGCCGCATCGCCCTGGGTGCGTACCGCTTGAAGAATCTCCGCAACCCGCTGTTCCACCGCCTGATCCGCGACCGCGTTCCTGGCCAGCAGCGCCTCGAACTGGGAGGGAAAGCTGGGGTTTTGGGTGGAGAGAATGCGCATCGAAAGTTGAGTCATGGGGGGGGCTCCGAGGTGTGACGCTCGACGACACTACGCAGATCAGCCACGAGCGCCGAGAGGGCGGCATGCTTCATTTTCCAGGCCGCCTTGTTGACAATCAAGCGGGCGCTGATGGGGGCCACGAGTTCCAGGGGAACCAGACCATTGGCGCGCAGGGTGGCACCACTTTCCACCAGATCCACGATGACATCGGCCAGCCCCACCAGGGGTGCCAGCTCCATCGAGCCATAGAGCTTGATGATGTCCCCCTGCTGCCCCCGGGCGGCAAAATGGCGCTGGGTACTGATGACATATTTTGTAGCAATTCTGAGCCGCCGCCCCGGGAGCGGGGTGATGCCGGGCAGACCGGCAACCATCAGGCGGCAGCGGCCAATGCCGAGATCCAGCGGTTCGTAAAGGCCCTGGCCAGCGTGTTCCAGCAAGACATCCTTACCGGTCACCCCGGCATCCGCCGCGCCCCATTGGACATAGGTGGGGACATCGGCGCTGCGAACCACGAGGAGCCGCACCTCGGGATGGCTGGTGGAGAGGATGAGTTTGCGGCTTGTTTCCGGGTCGTCCAGAGGGACAATGCCCGCTGCGGCTAGGAGGGGCAGGGTTTGCTCGAATAACCGGCCCTTGGTTAGCGCCAGGGTGAGCGTCACCATCGATTCCCTCAACCCGGAATCCGGCGAATCTGGGCCCCGAGACCGGCGAGTTTTTCCTCGATACAGTCGTAACCGCGATCAATGTGATAGATCCGATCCACCACCGTCTCGCCATCGGCGACCAGGCCCGCCAATACCAGGCTAGCCGAGGCCCGCAGATCCGTGGCCATGACCGGTGCCGCAGTCAGACGCTCAATCCCGACACAGATGGCGGTGTTGCCTTCCAGACGGATATTGGCACCCATCCGCCGCAGCTCGTGAACATGCATAAAACGGTTTTCAAAGACTGTCTCGGTGATGGTGCCCACGCCCTGGGCAATCGCATCCAGGGCGGTGAACTGGGCCTGCATGTCGGTGGGAAAGGCGGGATAGGGCGCAGTGTGGACATCCACCGCCCGTGGCCGGTGCCCCGCCATGTCAAGCTGGATCCAGTCCGGCCCGGCAGTAATCTCGGCCCCGGCCTCACGGAGCTTCTGGACGATGACGTCGACATGCTCCGGACGGGTGTCCCGAACCTTGACACGCCCACCCGTCATAGCCCCGGCCACGAGATAGGTGCCGGTTTCAATGCGATCCGGCAGCACCGAATAGTCGCCACCGGACAGCCGTGTGACCCCTTCAATCCGGATGGTGTCGGTACCCGCCCCTTCGATCCGGGCCCCCAGCCGCATCAGGCAGTGGGCCAGATCCACCACCTCGGGTTCCCGGGCCGCGTTTTCGATGACCGTTTCACCTTCCGCCAGTACGGCGGCCATCAGGAGGTTTTCGGTACCGGTCACCGTCACCATGTCCATCACCAAACGGGCACCCTTCAGCCGTTTGGCTCGCGCCCGGATATACCCGCCCTCGACCCGGATGTCGGCACCCATGGCCCGGAGTCCTTCAATATGCAGATTGACGGGCCGGGAGCCAATGGCACAGCCGCCCGGCAGGGAGACATTCGCCTGGCCAAAACGTGTCAACAGTGGCCCTAGCACCAAAATCGAGGCTCGCATGGTTTTTACCAGCTCGTAGGGGGCGGTAAAGCCACGGATGGTATTGCTGTTGACCTCGATCCGCATGCCCTCGTGCAGGATCAGATCGACGCCCAGCCGCCCCAGGAGTTCCATGGTCGTGGTGATGTCCTGAAGGTGCGGGACGTTGGCCACGGTCACTGGGCCATCGGCCAGCAGGGTGGCGGCGAGAATCGGCAGGGCCGCGTTCTTGGCTCCCGAGATGCGAACCTCACCATCCAGCGGGATGCCTCCCTGAATCAACAATTTATCCACCCTGATCCTCCAGACCCAGCAGCTCCGACACCTGACTGACCCGGGCCAGCCTGACCAGACTGTCGGGAATCGACCGTAACAGCATCCGTCCCCCGCTGACGCGCATCAACTCGGCCCATTGCAACCAGAGGGACAGGGCCGCGCTGTTGGCGTGGGTAATCCCCGAACCGTCGATTGTCACCCGGTGATGTCCGGCAAATTGCCTTTCACCGTCCTTGAACAAGGCGGGGACGGTCTGAAAATCCACCCTGCCGGACAGATGAAACCGCCCCGTCTTGAACACCAGCGCCGTTCGCTCGCGGTGGGTCATCCCTTTGATAGCCTTTGCTCGATGCTGACAATCAGCCCGTCAAGCCCTCCCTGACGGATCTCCGCAGCAAAACTGCTGCGATAGTTGGAGACCAGACTGACGCCGTCGATGGTGACATCCACGGCCTTCCATTCACCCTTGCGCTGCAACATCCGGTATTGAATGGGCACGGGAGGGCCGCCACCGGGGGATTGCACCTGGGTGGCGACCATCGCCTCGGCGGCATCCGAACCAGGCCGCACCGGTAAAAACAGGATCTTCTGGTCACTATAGTTGAGCAGTGCCTTGGTATAGGTGCGCACCAGCAGCCGCTGGAAGGCCTCCACCAATCGAGCCTTCTGGCCGGGGGTCGCTGTTGCCCAATAGCGTCCGACTGCAAGCTGGGTGATACGTTCAAAGTCAAACTGCGGCACCACGATCTGATTGACCAGCTCGTAGATCAGACCCGGTTGACGATCCAGCTCGGACTGCCGGTTCTTGAGAACCGCCAACAGGCGTTCGGTGGTGTTTTGCACCAGCGCCGAGGCCTTGTCCAGGGCGGGCGGCTGGGGTTCTGCCCAGGCCAGGAACGCAAAAAACCAAAATCCCCAACACAGCCCCATCAGGCCGTTGCGCCATCCTCGATTCATCGCATCTGCTCCGGTTTGCTCTCTCCGGCCTTGTTGTCGCCGGCCTTGTTAAAAAGAAATTGTCCGATGATCTCTTCCAGCATCAAAGCCGACTGGGTCAAACTCAGACGGCTGCCCTCCTTCAGAGAGGTTGGGCTGCCGCCAGGACTAAACCCCACGAATTGCTCCCCCAGGAGTCCCGCCGTGTAGATCTTGGCAAAGGTATCGTCGGGAATTTTGAGCTGTGTGTTGTCAATCTGCAAGGTCACAATGGCCTCGAAGGTTCGCGCATCCACCGAAATGGCCGCGACCCGACCAATGCGCACTCCCGCCAGGGTGACCGGCGCACGCACCTTGAGACTGCCGATGTTCTCGAAATACGCCATCACCCGGTAACCTTCGGATCGGCCAATCACCCCGAGATTGCTGACCTGCATGGCCAGGAAAAACAACGCCAACATCCCCAGGACAACAAAGATTCCCACGGTCAATTCGAGGGTTCTGGTCTGCATGGCTTTTTTGTTAACCTCCAAACATCAGCGCGGTCAGCACAAAATCCAGGCCGAGTACCGCCAGCGACGAATGAATCACGGTTCGTGTGGTGGCCTGGCTGATACCTGCCGGAGTGGGATCCGAGTCATGCCCCTCAAACAGGGCAATCCAGGTGCAGACCACCCCGAAGACCAGGCTTTTGACCATGCCATTCCCTAAGTCTTGGCCCAATTCAATCTTGGTCTGCATTTGATTCCAAAAAGCGCCACTGTCAACACCTAGTAAACCCACACCCACAAAATAACCGCCCATCACCCCCACTGCCGTGAAGATGGCGGCCAATAGCGGCATCGACACAATCCCGGCGGCAAACCGGGGTGACAGTACACGATGCACCGGATCCACCGCCATCATCTCTAGCGCCGCGAGCTGTTCGGTGGTCTTCATCAAGCCGATCTCGGCGGTCAGGGCGGAACCCGCACGTCCGGCAAACAGCAAGGCCGTCACTACCGGGCCCAATTCCCGCACCAGTGAGGCCGCCACCATCAACCCCAGACTTTCGGCCGCGCCAAAACGCGACAGGACATAATAGCCCTGGAGCGCCAACACCATCCCTACAAACAAACCGGAAACAGAGATAATCAGGATGGATCGTACCCCCACCGCGTGGACTTGACGTACCAGTAATCTTGGTCGACCAGCCAACCGGGTGATACCCGTCATCAGGCCGGGCAGTAACAAACAACCTCGTCCCAACCGGGCCAGGGTGTCCAAAACCCTCCGGCCGAGGCTGGCGAGCCAGGGGCTCATGCGCTGGTGTTCCAAAAATCCGCTGCCAATGGCAAGGCCGGATAATGCAGGGCTACTGGGCCATCTGGCAGGCCATGCATGAATTGGCGCGCCCAGGGGGCCGGGCTGTCCAGTAACGCTTGGGGGGTGCCGCTGGCCATGACATGCCCTTCAGCAATCAAATAGATGAGATCGGCAATTCCCGCAGTTTCCCTTACGTCATGAGACACCACCAGGCTGGTTAGCCCCAGTGCGTCATTGAGTTCGTGGATGAGTTTCACCAACACACCCATCGCAATGGGATCCTGGCCGACGAAGGGTTCATCGTAGAGGATGATGCCGGGATCCAGGGCAATGGCCCGAGCCAGGGCCACCCGCCGCGCCATGCCGCCAGAGAGTTCACTCGGCATCAAGTCGCGGGCACCCCGCAAACCCACCGCCTGGAGTTTCATCAAGACCAGCTTGCGAATCATGGCCTCGGAGAGCCGGGTATGTTCCCGGAGCGGATAGGCCACATTTTCAAAGACGCTCAGGTCAGTCAGAAGCGCGCTTCCCTGAAACAGCATGCCCATACGCATTCGCAATTGAAACAACTCACGCCGCGACAGCTTGGCAATGTCCTGGCCATCGACCTCGATCCGGCCGGCGTCAGGACGCCATTGACCGCTAATGAGCTTGAGTAGCGTGGTCTTGCCGGTACCACTGGGGCCCATGATGGCCGTGATCTTGCCGCGAGGGACATCGAGATCAACCCCGTCGAAAATCACGCGTCCTGAACGGGCGAAACGCAAGCCACGGATGCAAATGATAGGATCGGTGCTGGCCACTGGGAACGCAAAAAACGACTGTGAAAATTGCCAAGTAAGTTTAGAACTTAAGAAAAAAGTGATTGTCCTCGTCCGGGCTGTTGGGGTCAAGGTAGGCAGCGGTTTCAGGACATACCCCAACCCGGAGCAGCCAATCCAGGTGTCGTGTTTGTCAGGCGGTTGAATCGTGACCGCCACTACGGATGACAGTTTTTTACAATTGAATACGCGAAAATGATAGGCAGACGTGAACCAATCCAGTAGTCTTGCAGATTGAAGCAAGGCGATGCAATCTGCTTCCCGCGATTCATCTTGCCCGGCATCCAGCCAGTGGAGTCACACCACCCCGGCCCAAAGGCCGGAGCTTGAGGCTACTTTATTGTTCGTTTGTCCCCGCCCTGAAGGGACGGGGTTTTAGGAGTTTTTGATGAAGAAAATCGTATTTGCCGTTGCGGCCCTGTTCCTGGGTGCCGTTGCCCTGCCTGCATTTGCTGCCGACAATGCCGCCGCCGCCGCCGCCGCAAAGAAGGCAGCTTGTGAGAAGATGGCCAAGGGTGATAAGGCTGCCATGGATAAGTGCATGGTCGAGAAGGATAAAAAGCCGGCTCATTAATCTCTAATGCGTTAGGGATTGATAGTACCCCGCCCCGGAGGCGGGGTTTTTTTTGGGTAGGGGGGGTCGCTTATAACACGCAACAGCATGCCCACCGCATCCTGATAAGGGATGACCACCCGGGCCAGTGTCTCCCCCTGACACTCCAGACGGAAGTATTCCTGAAAGGCCGTCAGATGGAACCGGGAAGCCGGACGATTCAGCAAGACGATGGCATCCCCGGAATGGATCTGCCCAGGGGCCAGGCAACCGGAAAACTCAGAGGCCAGGTTACGCGGCAACCACTCGAAATGTAGCAGCAGGGCACGGGCCGGATCGTTTGCGAAATCGGGGTCGATAATCAAGACTCGTCCCGTGGTGGCAAGGGGCAGTAGTCTGGTCATCGCCTGTCCAAAGTCACATACCGTCGGGGCGTGAACGCAAAGTGTTGTGCCAGCGGCCGGCAAATCCCCGGCCTGATGCCAAAGACCACGGCTCCAGCCGCCATCCAGCAACAACCAGCCGGCCAGCCAGCCCGGCCACAGCAAGCTCCAGCGAAAAGAGTTCACACCCCACCAGCGCCAGCACAAGCTGAAAAAGAGACTGGCCAGCCCTACCCATCCGGCCACCAAGAGGGGCAGGGAGTGGTTACGCAAGCGTTTGGCAGCGTTGTGAAAATTGATCGAACTCATCCGCCAGCCATCGATGGCCAGATACTCGGTGAGCCACAGTGGCAATATCTCGCCCCACTGGCGAGGCGCTAGCCGCAAACCTCGCAAACTCAAAGGCGTGGTACCTGCGGGCATGATCGTCATACCGATTTCCGCTACCGAACCCTGCCAAAGTCCCGTGACGGCCAGATCGATGCTGGCTTCCCGGTCTCCCGGCCAGGCCAGTCGTGCCCCATGCGCCGGACGGCCGGGCGGCGTCCACTGGAAAGACAGCGTCTGGGTGGCGGACAGACCGTCGAGGTGATAGTGAAATACCGGCCAGGGTTCCACGTCGTCCAGGGCCACCGGGAGGCGGAGCTGGATCAGGGAAGCCCCTGCCAGGGGTTGCAGCGTTATGCCATCGGGTCGAACCGTGCCCGCCACCGCCCCAGTGACCGCCACAGATGCCAGATCCCAAACCCGTGGTTCAACCACCGTGCGCGGACTCGTCGCGGCTAGCCAGCCCATCACCCCCAACAGGCCCAAAACTAATGCCAGCAACCAAAAACCGATGAAACGACCCGTCGCCCGGTTACCCGGAAGTCTGATTGCAAGCCGGGCGCTCAACGACTAGCCAACCCCAAGGCCTCCTGCGCCGCTCTGACCTGGTTCTCGGCGGTCTGAATCCGGCTAAAATAAGCCTCGGAAAGGCGGCGCCCCCCACCAGCGATCCCTTGCCAGTCGTAATTTTGTTGCACCTTCGCCTGATCGAGCTGGTTATAGGCTTGCATCAGATCGTGCTGGGCTCCATCGATACGCGCTGTTCGCGCCTGTTCCCGTGCGAGACGTTCTGCACGCAGGCGATCAGCCTCGTCCACGAGCTGCGACATCACCGTCTGGCCCGTCGGATCGGGGGTCGTGGTGGGTGTTGGGGCCTGAACATTCAATTCCTCGACCTGCTGGGCTCCCGTGGCAGGTGGCAAAGTCGAAAAGGTCACCCGTCCTTCGGCATCCACTGAACGATAGATGGAATCTGCCGAGACCGTCATGGCGGCCACCAGCCAGAAACCCAAACAACACCGAAAAATCAAGATAAGCAACCTGCCCTCCTTTCGTATTTAAGACTGAGTTATAAGGCACACCAGCCCAGTGGATCATTAGGGTTCACATCGGCCATGAAAGGTTGCCGCCGATCCATGCTGGTGACCTGATAGACCAGTCCGATCCAGTTGTTGATGACCGCCTCGGCGGTGTCGTGCCAGGTATTATCCAGACAAGGCTCGACCCAATGCTCGGGAAACTTCGGCAAGGGGTGCCCGGCGACCCGTGCGGCCATCAGCTGTTCCCGGTATTCCTCCAGGATGGCCCGTTGCTGCCGGGGAATCGTATGCTCGGGAAAGGGCGGATACCCCCGCTGCCCGTTGCCAAAGCGGTTGACCTCGCGTTTGTATTCTTTCAGGAGACTGATGGTGTCGTACTCCGGGTGGCCCTGAAAATAGACGATGCGAAAACCATCCGGGCTCACCGCCAGGTGAACTCCGGCCTCGGCACTTTCCACCAACACCGGCAACCCGGCGGCCTCGAATTGCTCACGGCTAATATCGTTGAAGCGTGAGTGCGGCACATCGAAACGGGTGTTGATATCATTCACCAGCGGATGGGTACGCGCTGCCACCCGATGGGAAAACACCCCCCAGCGCTTAAAACCCAGGGGACGGCGCCTCTGGCCATAGCGGAACTGTAGCACCGCATGGGTGGCCAGACAGGAGCAAAGGGTGGATGCGACATTTTCATAAGCCCAGTGAAACACCTCGGTCAGGGGTTGCCAGAAAACTTCCTGCGACAAATCGGAATGGATGACATTGGCACCGGTAATGATGAGCGCATCCAGCCCCTCTTCACGAATGGTCTCGAAGGATTCGTAGTAGCGATCAATACGCGCCTGGGCCTCGCGGCTGCGCGGCAAGGCCGGCAGGGAAAAGGGGTGGACGTAGAGCTGCACAATCTGGTTGGCCTCCCCCACCAGGCGGAAGAATTGCCGTTCGGTGGCTGCCAGGGCGGCATCGGGCATCATGTTCAAGAGCCCGACATGAAGTTCCCGAATGTCCTGATGGCGAGCACGTTCCCGGTCGATGATGGTCATGCCTTCGGCCCTGAGACGCTCGAAGGTGGGCAAATCGGTGTGGGCAACGAGTGGCATGCGGATCTCCAGACTCAATAACCACGCGCCACGGTCTGTTCCAATAGGGCCAGAAAACCCGTCTCATCCGACACAGCCTGCAGTTCGCCGGTGGTGACGCGATAGCCGTGGCGCTCGGCAATGGCTTCGTAACGAGGCCGGCGAGCGCGAAAAAGGGGCGGAAAGACCCAGCGCACGAAATCGTCCGGTTCGATCTCGGCCACATACCGGTATCCCTTCTCTGCCATATAGATCCCGAGATGCTCGTCGAGAAAGGACTCCCGGTAGTAGAGCGGCTTGGGATCCTGTGCGGCGCGCTGGAGCAGGGCCCGCTCATCGGCCTCGGTGGCCTGGATGTAGAGAATCAGGGTGTGTTCGGCCAAACCCTCGAAAATCCCTGGCTCATCGAGTTCCGAGGCACTGCCTCCGGCATCGTTGACAAAATGGTCATAACCATAGATCTCGCGGGCCTTGCGAATGAAATCCGGAACGTCCCGCATGGCGCGGATCTCCGCCGCACGGTGGAGTCTCTGGCGACGTTTGAATTCGGTCAACGACAACCCCCCCCGTTCGGGATTGCCCAGCTTGCCCAGAAAGCTCGACACCGGCTTGAGATGATCTACCGTGATGTTGTTGCGGATAAAAATCGAATCCGACCGCAGCAAATCCCGCAAGAAGGGGATGCGCATGGCTTCCTGCTTGATGTTGTCGAGGATCGGTTCGTCCAGATAGCGGGTACCAATGCGGTAGTCTCCGGAAAAATGGAACCACTGGTGATGCCGTAACATCTGCGCCAAATGGGTCTTGCCCACTCCGGACATCCCAAGCAGGGTGATGGACTTATGCTCCCAGCCCCGAAACTCATCGACACTCAGCCTCATAAATGGAGCGCCGTGGGGGCCAGCCAGCCCAGAGCCCCCAGGAGGATTCCCAATAGGCCCAATCCACCCGACACCCAGGCCAGGGCCATCGCCCCGGTCACTACCGTGGCCGAGGCCAGCACGATGGCCAACTGCAAGGCGGCAGAACCAAATTCAAACAGATGGTAGGCCGCCAAAGCCCTGTCACGGCGTCCCTCGGCAGCCTTGGCCTTTTCGCCCAGTTCTTTGAGGCCATCGCCCGTATCCGGCTCGGATTTATACCTGACTGACGTGGTTCGCCATTTTTTGATCAGCTTGGCCGCTGCCGTATTCAGGTCGCCACCGGCGTTGGGAACCATGGCTTCCAGGTTATCGGCGGCGGTTTCCAGGGTGATCATGCGGATCTTTTTGGCCTGGTATTGCGCCCAGGTGTCGGAGGCATGAATGTTCTCGTTCAACGAGGCATTTTGAGTACTCTTCCCGGCGGTTTCGCTGATTGCCAGAAGGGCGGCCAATATGCTGATCAGCAGGGCCATAAGCTTGTTCCGATTCGGTGGTTCGAATATTCGGCCACCGCAGGGGGTTCGTTTCGGACTGGAGTCATGCTCCTGACCTTGGTCATGACCGTGACCGTGAGCCGCTTCGTGGATTTTCTCGTGGGATTCCAGCGCCTCCATGGGCATCTCCTCAAATTCAAACTAGGGATAACATCCGGAAACGATAAACTTTCTGAGCTTCCGGTCAAGTAGCCAGCCACATTTTCAACGCGGCCCCGCCGCTATTCGACGCGAATCCGGATCCTTTGGGAACGCGACCCGGTATAAGGAATCCGGGCCTGGAAGTGGTGTTCTCCCACAGAGAGCGGCCAGCGGACGGTGTAGGGATAATCGGCCAGTTGAAAAGGTTTGTCATCCACCCACCACAAGACCTGTGCCACCCGGGGCTGAACCACGACCCGCAAGGCCATTGAACTGGCATCCGGCGGCACCTCGGGATCCCGAACCAGACGCAATCCCTCCTCGGGCATCACGATGTGCAAACGTGGTGGATTTTCTGGCACCAACACGCCGGCACTGACCGGTGGTACCGTCCCAGTGCTTTCGTCGAGCGGGCTAAAACGCTCCGGCAGCCGGGGCAGACTGGCTCCCCATTCCGCGTAGCGAGGTGGCAGATTCAGAAAGGTGCGGCGTTCCACAAAGCCTGGTGGGATGCCGGGATGCGCCAGCAGGCCATTGCGCACATCTACCGCCACAGTGACATAGGTATCGTCGTACTCCTGGGGAATAGTGCCGGGTGCCAGCCATTCCTCAAACACCTGGCCGCAACTGGGCGTGGCGAGTTTGCCGCTGGTGGCGCAGAGCCGCACCGGGCGGTAACCGTTGGGGGTCGGAAAGACGAGATCCTCCAGTCCGCCGCGCTGGGCCGGATGCAGGGCCAGCAGGAGCTGCTGGGCCAGCGTCGCGGCGGCACTGGCACCGGTGACCTGGGTCATGGGCCGGGCCTGGGCGTTGCCGAGCCAAACCCCCACCAGGAAGCGGCGCGACCAGGCCAGAGTCCAGGCATCCCGGTAACCCTGAGAGGTACCGGTCTTGACCGCCACCGGAAAGGCGTACTGGGTGCTGCCCCGTTGCGGAAAGCTCGGCAGGCGATTCATGGGATCGGCTAAAAATCCCGTAATCTGCCGTGCCGAGGCCGGAGACAGGCGACGCACCGGGGGTACCAAGGGCTGGCCTTCGTACCAGAGGAGATCCCGCTGTTCTCCGTCGTTCGCCAGAACACCATAGGCCCGGGCCAGATCCGCCAGGGTCACCGGCAATGCGCCAACACTCAGTCCCAGACCATACTGGCTGGCCGGCAATCGCCCCACATGCAGACCGAGTTCTTTCAGGAATCCATAAGTCACGTCGAGACCCACGGTTTTCAGCAACAGGGCCGCCGGTACATTGCGGGAATTGGCCAGTGCCTGGCGCGGCAACAAAGGCCCCAGATAGTCGCGATCAGCATTGACCATCCCGGCGGCCCCCAGGGGCAGGTCGTCGAGGACACTGGCAGCGGTGATCACACCCCGTTCCAGAGCCAAGGCATAGATGAAAGGTTTTAAGGTACTCCCCGGCGAGCGGGGTCGGGTCACAAAGTCGATAGCCCCCGTGCGACCCCGGTCTTGCTCAAAATAATTCACCGATCCCAGCCAGGCACGCACCGCCTGGGTAGCCGGTTCCAACACGATGGCCGCCGCATTGTCGAGTCCCTGGGCCATCCCTGCCCGCACGACGCGCCGGGCCAGGCCGGAGACCTGCCGCTGGATCTCCAGATCCAGACTGGTGCGTATCACAAAGTGGCCGTGCGCCACCAGAGTCGGCCGATCTCGGGCCAGTTGCCGCTCCAGAGCCAAAATCGCGTGCAGGGCATCATTTGGGCGCTGGGCTGTTGCAGTGATGCGAAGGTCGTTGAGTTGCCGTTCGGCCAGTGCGTGATCGACCTGGCTCAAGAGTCCATGCTCGCGAAGCCGGGCCAGGATGCGCTGCCCCCGCGCCACGGCCCGGACGCGGCCCGAATCCTTCAGCGGATTCATGCGGCTGGGCGCTTGGGGAATGGCTGACAGCAGGGCGATTTCGGCCCAGCTCAGATCGGCCACGGGTTTTCCAAAATAGCGCCGGGCCGCGTAGCGGATCCCGTGGATGTGGTTGCCATAGGGCACGAGGGTCAGGTAATGGCGCAGCACCTGCTCACGCCCATAACGGAGTGTCAGCGCCACCGCCTGCCAGGCCTCCCAGGCCTTGCACCAATAACCGCGAACACCGGGAGCCTGAAGGTGAACGATTTGCATGGCGAGCGTTGAGGCTCCGGAGACCCGGCGTCCTTGGGAGAGGTTTTGCCACAATGCCCGACCTACGGCTAGGAGATCCACCCCGGGATGCTGCCAAAACCGCTGATCCTCGATGGCTTGCGTTGCTGCGACGACCCTAAACGGTAGTTCCTCCAGCGGCCAGTACCCATAACCCGCTACGGGATCGGCACCGGCCTCGGCCAGAAAACGGCCTTCCCGGTCATATAAGAGGAAGGAAGCGGGTGGTACCTGAAGAGACACCCACCAGAGTAGCCACAAAAAAAACATGACCGAGACAATCAAGATCGCCGATACCATTCTCCACCGTCGAGTCAATCGCGGTGCCCCTAGCGCGATGCGGCCCGTTCCAGCCAGATCTCCAGCCAAAAGGTACTGCCCTGACCTTCCTGGCTGCTGACCCCCAAGCGGCCTTGCATCAGCTCGGCGAGCTGGCGTGAAATGGCCAAACCCAGCCCGGCACCCTGAAATAGCCGGGTATCCGAGTTATCCGCCTGCTCGAAGGGTTCAAAGATCCGTTCGATGGCCTCTGCCACAATACCACAGCCCGTGTCTGTGATTTCAAAACGCAGCTGTACGCGGTTGAGATCTTCGGCAAGACGACGTACTTGCAGGCCAATGGATCCCTGATGGGTGAATTTAACGGCATTACCCAGAAGATTCTGCAAGATTTGCCTGATACGGCCGACATCCCCCCTAAAAATTCCCGCCAAGACATCCGTCTCTATCGAGAATGCCAGGCCTTTTTTGTGGGCAACTCGCTCGGACATCGAAGCATTCAGCTCCGTCAGAAGATCCTGAAGCGTGAATTCATGGCGCTCCAAGACAAGGCGATGGGCCTCGATTGCTGCAAAATCCAGGATGTCGTTGAGTAGAGACATCAGGTGTTTCGCGGTGTCGAGTATCTTGCTCAACCGGCTGATCTTGTTGGCATCGGTTTCTTTCTGGCGCAACAACTCGCTGAGTCCGATGATGTGACTCATGGGGGTTCGGATTTCATGACTCATGTGGGAGAGAAAAATGCTTTTGGCCCGATTGGCGATTTCGGCCATGGTCAGGGCTTCTCGCAACGCGGCGGTGCGCACTTGGACTCGCTGATCTAGCTCTACATTCAAGGTGCGGAGTTCCTGTTCCCGTTGCCGTAATTGCAACTGGAGACCTACTCGCGCCCGCACCACCGCAGGGGTAATGGGTTTATGAATAAAATCAACCGCGCCGATCATCAAGGCTCTGGTTTCACTATCACTATCGGTTTTGGCCGTCACGAACAAGACTGGAATCTCGCATGTGGTCGGCTGCGTCTTCAGACGCTGGCAAACTTCATAGCCATCCATGTCCGGCATCATGACATCGAGTAAAATGAGGTCGGGTTTTTCCGATCTTTCCAGCAGATCCAGCGCCTGGGCTCCAGAGGTGGCGAATTGTGTGCGATAGCTACCCTCAAGTGCCTTCGCCAGAACAATGACATTGATCGGCACGTCGTCAACAATCAGGATCAACGGCTTCTGCGGTGTGAATATCATCGGGGCAACCCTACAGTGTAGTAACAATCTAGCCGGATCTCGGATTCAGATCAGGCAGGGCATGATCCGCAAGAGTCTGCCGTGGTGTGCCACCACCCAACAGGCGAGGCCGGACTTCCCGTTTGAAGTCGCGTTTCCAGGCGGCAAAATCCAGGGTCTGAAGGCCATATAGGGCCGCGTCGAGATCATCTATCAAACCGTGAATGCGGGAAAGATCCGTTCGGGGAATGTAGCGCGCAATGCGATCCGCCATCTCATGAAAAGAGGCGTAGGGTGACAGACCGAGATGCTTGCAAGCCAGAAACTTGAGGGTTGGTGCCCAAACCACCGGGTCATCCTCTTTGTCGATGTAGCGCACACAGTACCAAAAGCGTACCGAAACCGGTAACGACATAATCAAGTTCATCCGCATGGCTTGCCAGCGGCGCACCGGGTTGATCGTCACCCAGATTTGGCTCAACGGCTTCAGGAATGCGCGAAACGCCTCCCGCAGTCCTTCCGGCTCGCGACCCCCAGTCTTGCCAGTGACTTTGATTGAGGTGACACGCCGCTGCTTCTTGTTGGAAAACCAAATCCATAACCAGAAGCTCGTCAGAAACATCGCAGTGCCTCCGAGCGGTATCCAGAAGGCCATTGATGAAGCCGCAGGAAAGAAACCACCCGTCTGGAGCGCACCAAAATGTCCCTTACCCTGCGTACCGCCAACGACCTGAATGGAAAGGATGGGAGCGACCGCGAGTTGCGGGGTGCCGGACTGGGTGTCCCACCAGGGTATCCGAATCTCGGGAATCAAGAGGGTGCCGCTCGCCTGCGGCACTAGGGTGAAGGTCTCAATGCGTTTGCCGGACAACTCACCCCCGGAGGACACCCCACCCTCGGTGTCAGTCTTTTCCGGATAGACCCGGAATTCATCCGATTTCAGTTGCGAGACCACACTGGGCAGCTGATGACCCGTGGCACCCACTGCCATCAGTTCGACGCGGAGTACCAGGGGGGTACCGACCTGGATCTCCTTGGCCTTACCCCGGATGGCCGGTGGGCTATCCAGGGTAACATGCGCCTCAAGCTGCCGCAGGGGCAGCCAGTCCTTCACTGGGCCTTCGGCGGGTTTGATCACGAGACGCAGCGGCGGCGACAAGAGCGTCGTCGTCCCATCCTTTGGTGCCGCCCAGTAGGATCCACGCTCGGTATAGGTGGCCTGAACCCGTATGGCACCCAGATCCAGATCACCCGGCACCAGCGGTGTGACCGCATACAAAAACTCGGTCACGCTTTCGCGTTGGCCACGCACATCGGCTCGCAGACTGGTGGCGGGATTTTGCAGTGGCCGGTACAGAACCCGGTCGCTACCCGACAATTCTGGTGTGAGGGTCTTGAATTCACCGCCTCCCACGACACGCAGGGTCAGGAGAACCGTTTCCTGGACGTAGGGCTTGGGGTTATTGAATACCGCTTCAACCCATACCGCACTGGAACCGCTTGACTGCCGTGGATCCATGGCCGGCCATCCCATCCCCGGCGGGCCAGGTAGCGCAGTCGGTGGCTCACCCCGGGGACCCCGGGCAGGGTTGGGGAATCGCCAGTCTTCCGCCATTCCCCACAGTGGCAGGGTCACTCCCAGCCACGCCACCAGGGTTCGTATCCAGAACTGTTTCCGGCTGCACATCAACATCTCCCAAGAACCTCCAGAACCCCCTCCCCCGTTTACCAGGGCCGCACTTCGCCCAGTGGCCCGCTGCGTCCCTTGAGCTGTCGCATTTCCTCGATGTGAAATTGATTTTGTAATAGCACCGCCGGGTTACCTTCGGCCTGGCGCAACCGCATCTCGATCACCGCGTTACCCTGACTCGTCAGCCCTCCCCCGAGAGCTGGTGCCGATTCATCCCCCGGAGGCGTACTTGCGTCCGGTGTTTGGCCCATCTGATCGATCTGATCAATCTTTTCGGAGCCCTGGCCGGGTACCGGTGGTTTTTCGCGAGTCAGAGGCCGGCCAGGAGCTGGCTGCTGACCCTTGGGCCGATCCGTCTGGCCCTTACCCTCCCGATCCTCGCTCCGATCAGGGCTGTCGCCAGCCTTATCCAATGGCAGCTTGTCCTGGCCCTTCTCCTGGGCATCCTGCTTCTTCTCGCTGGTTTTTTCTTTGCCTGGCGTCTGGGTCTCTTCCCGGCGTCCGCGATCACCCGTCTGCTCAGGCTTTTGTTTATCGCCCTTCTCGGATTCCGGCTTGGTTTTATCACCGGTTTGGCTCTTTTGATCTTTGTCCTTTTTCTCATCCTGGCTGCCTTCCGGTTGGTGATCCTCGGGCTTGCCTCCGGCCGATTTCTGGGCCTGCGAATCCTTTTTATCCTTTGATTCGCCACGTTCTTCTTGCGAGGGCTGCTGACCCTGGGATTTATCCGCGTCCTTTTTTTGCTCCCCCTTGCCCTGGCTATTGTCCTTCTTTTCCTTCTCCCCCTCGTCCTGGCTATCCTGACCGGACGAGCCGCCCTTGGATTTCTCCTGGGAACTCGACTGTCCGCCCGACTGTTTTTGATCCTCTTTTTGGCCGTCTTTCTTGTCCTCTTTCTGATCCTGCTTCTGGCCGTCTTTCTTGTCCT